>NATN01000214.1 GCA_002085355.1 Candidatus Zhuqueibacterota bacterium 4484_87
TTTCTCTCTCTCCGCAGCGAATCAATTTAAAAAATCAACTTTGCCATTTTGGTTTTCTTTTTTCCAAAAATGCGTGCATTCCTTCCTGTGCTTCGTCGGAAATTCTCATTTTTGCAATCAAATCCGCTGTGTAGTGATAAGCTGTTTGCAAATCCATTTCCTGAACTTCGAAAAATAATTTTTTACAAATAGCAATGGCTTGGGGACCGCAGACCAGCAATTCTCGGGCTTTCTCCTGCGCAAAATCGAGTAGCTTTTCATGTTCAACAACATAATTGATCAAATTAATCTTTAGCGCCTTGTCCGGGCCAAAACGCATTCCTGAAATGAATAATTCTTTTAGCGCTCCTTCGCCGACCTTTTTGAACAGATACGGAGAAATGCAGGAAGGAACCAGTCCGATTTTGACTTCAGACAGACTGAATTTCGCCCGTTCAGAAGCAATGACGATGTCTGACGCGGCGACAAATCCCATACCGCCTCCGACAGCAGCGCCGTTTATGGCAGCAATCACTGGCTTGGGACAGGTGTAAATCAAATAAAACACATGAGAAATAAGCTCAGAATCCTGCAAATTTTCTTCGTAAGTATAATTGATGATCTCTTTCATCCAATTCAAATCAGCGCCGGCTGAAAAAGATTTTCCCTCCCCGGTAAAAATGACCACGCGCACCTCGTCCGATCCTGCGATCCATTCCAGAATTTCCGACAATTCTTTCAGCATGGTCGAGTTAAAGGCATTGTGCACATCAGGCCTGTTCAGCCAAATGGTCATTATTTTATCCTGAATTTCAAAGCGAATCGTTTGATAATTTTCTTTCATAAATTTCCTCTATTTTTTCACACATCGTAACAGCCAATGCGCCGGGAAATCACCAGCCGCAAAATTTCCGAAGTCCCCTCGCCGATTTCCAGCAGCCTCTGATCGCGATAAAATCGCTCGATATCGTACTCTTTCATCAAACCGTAGCCGCCGTGAATTTGAAGCGCCTGATTGACACAGCGATGCGCCACTTCGGAGCAGTACAATTTCGCCATGGACGCTAATTTTTTGTATTCTTCGCGTTTCTGATCACATAGCCACGCGGCGCGGTAGAGAAGATAGCGCGCGGCTTCGATTTCCGTTGCCATATCAGCTAATTTGAAAGCATTGGCTTGAAACGTGGAGATTGCTCTTCCGAATTGTTTTCGTTCTTTGGCGTATTTCAGCGCTAATTCATAGGCGCCCTGAGCACACCCAAGTCCCATCGCTGCGATAGAAAGCCTGCCGCGATCCAGCGTGTCCAGCATTTGACGAAACCCTTCGCCTTTTTTGCCAAGCATGCTTTCTTCCGGCACAAGGCAGTCTTCGAAAAACAACTCCGAGGTAATAGACGAGCGCCACATCATTTTTTCATGCATCGTTTTTGCCGTGAAACCGGGCGTGCCTTGTTCGACCAGAAAGCAAGTGTATTCTTTTTTCCCATCGGGACGGGTGCCGGTCACTGCCTGCACCGTCACTCCCAGCGAGGCTTCCCCTGAACCGTTGGTGATAAATATTTTCGAACCATTAATGCGCCAGCCGTCCTTTTCCTTTTTGGCGACAGTCTTTGTCCCGCCAGCATCAGAACCTGCATTGGGTTCCGTAAGGCCAAACGCCCAGACCTTTTCTCCGGTAGTGAGCTGAGGCAAATATTTTCTTTTTTGATCTTCATTTCCAAAAATATAAATAGGCCCGATGCCCAGCGAATTATGAGCCGCCACCGTAGCCGCCTGAGAACCATCGACGCGTGCTAATTCTTCTACAGCGATAATGTAAGGAATATATCCAAAGCCGTTCCCGCCATATTCTTCAGGAATGCAAAACCCAAATAATCCCAACTCGCCCAATTGACGCGTGATTTCCGGCGAAAACTCCTCTGCGTCGTCCAATTCTTTTGCCTTTGGTCTGATCACTTGCTCGGCGAACTCACGTACCGTATCGCGAATCATGTTCGCTTCTTCGGGAAGGTCAAAATTTAGCGACATGGATTCCTCCCATGATAGGTTTTAAAATAAAAAAGTCAGAATTAAAATTAGTTTCCAGAACCCCACTCAATTTTTAGTGTCCACTAACTAATAACAAACAACGGCTGATCTAACTTCACCTCCTGGCCGTCCTGGACCAGAATTTTTTTGACTACTCGCGCGCACCACAAAACCGTTTTCTGCAAATTCATCATTGCTCTCAATTTTTTCAGCGCCCGAAATCTGCCGGACGATCTCCGTCTGTTCCGCTGTCAGTAGAAATAGTTCATCGCGATAGCCGACGTTGACAATTCGATCCGGAGATTCGCTGTAGCTCACAATTCCACTCACATTTTCCGGCAAATAGATAAAAAAACTCGTATTCAATACAGTCAGTTTGCCGATCATTGCGCCGCCGGTGACAAAAGTTTTTTCTCGCGGCATTTCAGAATAAAATCCAACCACAGGAGATAAAATTCGACTTTGGGAATCTTCTTTTTCAATCAGAGCAATCATCTCTTCCTCTTCGACTTTGGTTGCTGTCAGAGATTCTGGTTTCGTCAATAAAGTGCTTTAATATCATGCATCGACCAGATGCGCGGATTTTTCACGCGACGATAGCCAATGCTTTGATAGCTCATGTCAATCATCGTTTCCAAATAAGGCCGCAATTCGTGAAGCAGAATAATTTCATCTGTATCCAACTGTCGCGCCGATAAAATTGGATCCATATCTTTCGTGATTCGCTGCTCAACTTCTTCCATCCCTCGCTTAATTGCTTCGTATTCTTCCTTATTCGTAAAAATAATATTAAAATCATCGTCCAATTTCGTGCGATAAGCACCAATCGCCAGAGTTCTGCCTTCCATTACAGCCAGCCTCGTCAACGGCGTGGAAAATTGTACAATCGGCTCGTAGGGTCTGCCGTTCATCGCGTAGTAGCCAGCGCCAGAAGCTTTGCGCAGCAGCACGGTAATCACTGGATTAGTGGAAGTGGAAATGGAATACAAAAGATCGGAACCGTAACCCAACAATCCCATTTTTTCCGCTTCGAGTCCGATGTCAAACCCTGCCACATCCTGCAGCCAGATAAGCGGGATTCCATCGTCGTTACAACCGCGCACGAAGCTGGTCATTTTAGCGATGCCGTCGCGATAGAGAATTCCGCCGGGACGACGTGTACTGCGATGCACCGGGTGATCCGTGAGAAAAGCGTTGTTAGCAATAATTCCCACATAATTTCCATTGATTCTGCCGACGCCGCAGATGATTTCCTTCCCTTTATGAGGGAAAAGCTCCCAGAACAAGCTATGATCCAGAATACGGGCAATGATCTGACGCATGTCATAGGTCACGCGATGGTCAGGAGGCAAAATTCCAGGAATTTCATCTGATGAAAAATGAGGAGGCGCTGGTTCCTGTCCATAGCGATAATAGTCATTCGCCGGAGTCGGCAACTTTGCAATTTCAGAACGAATTTTTTTCAATGCTGCCCGATCATCGGGCACGCGAAAATCCGCGCAATTGGAAAGATGCACATGGATATCCGGGCCGCCGATGTCCAGCGACGTGATTTTTTGACTTTTGCCCCCCTTTACCAATGCGGCACCGGCGATCACCATGTAGGCTTGTTCAGTCATGTAAACCACATCGCTGATGATTGGCATGTATCCGCCGCCGGCAATGCAATCTCCGAAAACACCGGCAATTTGCGGTACTTGCTGGGCGCTGAGCAAAGCATTCATTTTGAAAATATACCCGGCACCGGTTTTCCCGGGAAATGTTTTCGCCTGTTCCGGCAAAAAGAGCCCGCTGCAATCGATCAAATAGACCACGGGTATCCGCAGCCGCAGTGCTATTTCCTGCGCCCGTTCAATTTTCTCCGGCGTCAAAGGCCACCAGGCGCCGGAAGCAACTGTGTTATCATTGGCAATCACAACCGTGTATCTGCCTTCAATTTTCACGAATGCGGTGATTACACCTGCCGCGGGCGAGGTGCGATTTGTCTTTCCGTCAAAAAATTCAATGCCATAGTTGACAAAAGTGCCGATGGGGAAAACTTTGCTGCCCTCATCTTTCAAAGCTTCGATGCGCTCCCACGTGGTTAACTTGCCTTTTCTGTGAACTCGCTCCACATAGGTTTTCCCCCAACCAGCGCGAATTTCCTCCCTCGCCTTTAAATATCTCTCATTGAGATTTTCATTCTCTTTCAGATTCTTGTTGAAATCCTCAACTCCCATAAAATTAGAAATGGTCGAACCAATTCGCTCCAAAATCACTTTTGCCATTGGCTGCTGCTCCTATTGCCTTCCTGTTTCGATAAAATTAAAAATTATTTTTCCTCGTTAAAAAACGTATTCATTAACCATGCCGTGTGATAATTTCCGCTGATAAAATCCGGATGCGACAAAATCTCCAGATGCAAAGGAATGGTAGTTTTAATCCCCTTGATCGAAGATTTTTTCAATGCATTGATCATAGTTTCGATTGCATTCTGGCGCGTTTCTCCCCAGGCAATTATTTTGCAAATCATGGAATCATAATAAGTGGGAATCTCATATCCTGTGCGAACGTGTGTGTCCACACGAATTTTTCCAGGACCCTCGTTTTGGGGAATTTCAAATTCAGTAATCCGGCCCGGCGATGGTAAAAAATTATTCTGCGGATCTTCAGCATTGATGCGGCACTCGATGGCGTGACCCGACAAATTTACATCGTCTTGCGTCAAAGAAAGCGGATAATTCGCGGCAATTTTTATTTGCTCTTTCACAATATCAAATCCGGTGATCATCTCTGTTACCGGGTGCTCCACCTGCAAGCGGGTATTCATTTCCATAAAATAGAGATTTTTATTTTTATCCATTAAAAACTCAATTGTCCCTGCATTAGTATAACCGATTTTTGCCACAGCATCGCAGATGATTCCCCCCATTTTCTTTCGCAAATTGTCATCCACAGCCGGAGAAGGCGATTCTTCGATGAGTTTTTGATTTTTTCGTTGAACAGAACACTCGCGTTCTCCCAGATGGATGGCGTTTCCGTAAGAGTCAGCTAAAATTTGAAATTCTATATGCCTGCCGTGCTGAATCAATTTTTCCAGATACAGCGCCGGATCGCCGAAGGCTTTTTCTGCCTCCATACTCGCTTGCGCGAACAGATTTTTCAGCTCCGCCTCATTTTTGCAGGGGCGAATACCTTTGCCTCCGCCGCCGGCAGTTGCTTTCAATAGCACGGGATAGCCAATTTTTTCCGCGACAGTTAGCGCATCGTTCACAGCTTTTACATTTCCGTCACTACCGGGGATGGTTGGCAAGCCGGCATTTTTCATTGTCACTTTTGCGACAGATTTATTCCCCATCAATCGAATGGAATTTGCCGAAGGGCCTATAAAACTGAGTTTGTTCTGTTCGCACATATAGGCAAAAAGAGCATCTTCAGCCATGAAGCCAAACCCCGGATGGACTGCCTGACACTCGGAATTTATCGCCGCCTGCAAGATTGCCTCTTTGTTCAAATAACTCTGATTGCTGGGACCAGGTCCAATACAAACAGTAAAATCCGCCTGCTCTAAATGGGGAGAATTCTCGTCTGCTTCAGAGTAAACAGCAACAGTTTCAATTCCCGATTCCTGACAGGCCTTAATGATTCGCAGCGCCACTTCGCCGCGGTTAGCGATGAGAATTCGTTTGAATAATTTTTGGTTTGTCGGCATCTTTGTCCTCGAAATTACTTCATAAGCACACGGAGGGACGCGGATCGGAGCTATCGAATCAATTTTAAAACCACAAAGGGCGCGAAGGAGACACAGAAATCACAGAGATTCATACACTGACAATTACAAATTCAAATTTATCCTTTGTGCGCTTCGTGTTTGTCATGGTTTTAATATTTTTTTGATTCCAACGCCGTCTGTTCGCAGATTACCAGAGATTATTATTTGATTAAATTTGTAAATCCGCGAAAATCCGTTTCATCCGTGTCATCCGCGTGCTATTAAATCACACCCCCACATCTGGCACAAATTTGTATCCGTACATAATCCCCCCGGTTTTTCCCTCCTCGTTGATGCGACGGAATTTGGCAATCAGTCGGTCTCCTGTTTTCAGGTGATTCGGATCGCAATCGGTGATTTGTGCCATGAGCCGGACGCCTTCGTCCAACTCGACAATTCCAACTGCATAAGGCACCTGATCGCCAAAACCAGTAGGAGCTACGCGAATAATTGTGAATGTTTCCAATTTTCCTTTCCCGGAAAGGATTATTTTTTCAAATTCCCGGCTGCCGCACTCCGGACAGATCAATCGTCCCGGGAATGCAATATGACCGCATTGTACACATTTTTCTGCTTCCATTCGATAACGTCGCGGTATTTCCCGCCAAAATCGTGGTATATGCATTATTTCACCTCCAAAATATGTGAAACAGAACTGGCGCCTGAGCCTCCCATGTTTTGTGTCATTCCGATACGCGCGTTTTTGATTTGCCGTTTTCCGGCTTCACCGCGCAATTGCGTAACCACTTCGCAAATCTGCGCCACACCAGTCGCGCCTACCGGATGGCCTTTTGCCTTTAGCCCACCGGATGGATTGATGGGAAATTTTCCGTCAAGAGCAGTCATGCCATCCATCACCGCCGGGCCGCTCTCTCCTTCTTTCACAATTCCCATAGACTCCATAATCATCAACTCGGCGATTGTAAAACAATCGTGCACTTCGGCAAAATCAACATCTTCAATTTTCAGACTTGCCATTTTTAGCGCGCGTTCGATGGAAAGGCGAACTGCTTCTAATTTGAGCAAGTCTTTTCGTTGCGCCAGTGCGATAGTATCCGTCGCATTTCCAACGCCGGAAATGACCACGGGAGCATGCTTTTTCAGTTTTTTCGCTTCTTCCAACGGAGCCAGTAAAACAGCAGCCGCACCGTCAGTAATAGGCGAACAGTCAAACAACCGCAGCGGGTCCGCTACCATTGTCGAAGACATCACGTGCTCGCGGGTAACTTCGAACGGAAATTGCGCATTGGGATTCAAACTGCCGTTGTGATGATTTTTTACAGCGACTTCTGCGAGCTGCTCCCGCGTCGTACCATAACGTTCCATGTGGAGACGCGCCATCATCGCATAAAGTCCGGGAAAAGTCACGCCGTGAAATACTTCCCATTCCTGATCTGCTGCGGTCGCCAGAGCATAAGTCGCTTCCTCGCCATCGACATCTGTCATTTTTTCTACGCCGATCGCCAACACATAGTCTGCCATGCCCGACGCCACTTCCAAAAACGCACTTCGCACTGCCTGCCCACCGGACGAACATGCTGACTCCACGCGCATTGCTCCGGCGTGTTTATTTCCAAGATAATCCGCCACCATC
>NATN01000024.1 GCA_002085355.1 Candidatus Zhuqueibacterota bacterium 4484_87
CTTGCTGCAGAGCAGCAGAATACGGTGGTCCAATCGGGACTTGTAATGATTGATATGCAAAAAGAAGCACTTAAAAATCAAAGAAAGATGCTCGACAAGCAGGATCAGATGCTCGACAAGCAGGACAAGATGCTCGATAAGCAGGATCAGATGCTCGATAAGCAGGATCAGATGCTCGATAAGCAGGATCAAACTATAGGGGCGATAGACAAGCTTGGCTCGGCAACAGTCATTCGTGGGGCTGTTTTCATGGCTTTTCTGGCAGTCGCAACTGCTTTAGTCGCTAACTCATTCTGGAATTATCTTCTTGTTTTCGTTTTCGTCGGTTTTTTTATGGATGGCGCTGCTATCGGATTCAGTAATTATTTTCTGGAAATTGGCACTGCTGAATTAAGGCCTTTGTTCATTAGTATTAGCGGGACGTTGAAATTTCCTGTTTATTTTTTTCCGCTCATAGGCGGACTGGTGGTTGACAACTTCGGTTATCGAGTTTTGTTTTTCGCCAATTTAGTACTTATTGCCTCCGGCTTCGCTTTGACCTTTTTGCTATGTGAACCAAGACGCGGAGATAAGGAGTGTGAAATAACGTATGAGCTTACGGATATCTAAAGGAGGTGGCAAGAATTTGAAAGAAAAAATTATTTTGGGATTAATTGCACTTTTGCTATTGTCATCCGGTTTATTTGCGACTGAATTTGGATTGGGAATTCACGGTGGAAAGGATTTTTATAGCATCTCAAATTTGAAAACCGGATTTCGGCTATTGGATTTGACAGAAGCGTCAGTCTCTCGGGACGGATTTGCCAATCCGTGGCTGGTCGGAGTTTCTTTGACATTTAAAATCAATCGTAATTGGAAGATGAGAATCAATGGCGATGTCGTGCTGGTAAAATACGATGTTTTATTCACGCGAAATTATCCGACACTTTACGATCCATTTTACATCAAAACCAGCGAATATAAAATCGAATGGGGACGAGCAGCGGTTTTGGGAACTGTGGAACGAAACTGGCACATATCAGAACATTTTTATTTTCTCGGAGGAGCTGGTGGAGGTTTGTATGTTTTGGCTCCTGTGGTATCCGACAAATTCATTGTGAACACATTGTATGATAAATTTATGGAACTGGATATTTCCAAAGATATTGAAATGAGTTATAAGTTTGGTGCTCATATTTTGCTGGGAATGGAAGCAGTAACTTTCGGCGACAAAGTGAGTTTCAGAGTCGAGGGAAGATACAGTTTTATGTCGGAAGGGAAATACGAAGAACCGACTCGTTTTTTCTCTGTTTTCTCGGGAATTATTTTCAATTTTAAGCTCTAAAATACTGTTTGTGTTTGTTGTTTGCAATTAGTAACTTAATTCATCAAACAGAAGTTCTTTGACATTATCATTAAAAAAAATTGCTTGGTGATTATCTGCCATTATGGATTAGGTTCGAGAAGTTCTTGCTTTTATGTCTATGCAACTGGAAAAGAATCACACTTTTCTATTTTCCAAAAAAACATTTGATTTATTGGAAGAATTTACTTATTTTCTCGTGATTCTACAGGATACGGATTTTGTTGCCACAAAGCAGGAAAGAAGCAGGATGCTTTTTGCTGAAAAATTTCGATCGAAATGGAGGTAGCAAAATGAAAGCAAAGCAAATTTTACAAGAGCTTTTATCTGAAGCCGGAGTTAGAGTTAACGGACCTGATCCGTGGGATATTCAGGTGAAAGATGATCGTTTTTACAGGAGAGTTTTGAGCGAACACGCTTTGGGCCTGGGAGAGTCGTATATGGATGGCTGGTGGGAATGCGAAGACCTTGACGAATTCATCAATCGAGTTCTCAAAGCGAGACTCGATGAAAAGATCAAGGGCAACTGGAAGATGGCGATCTACATTTTGCAGACCAAACTTTTCAATAGACAGAAAAGGTCGCGAGCGGCTCAAGTGAGTGAACAACACTACGATCTGGGAAATGATTTTTATCAGGTCATGCTCGACAAAAGGATGAATTACACCTGCGCTTATTGGAAAAACGCCAAGAATTTAGATGAAGCTCAAGAAGCGAAATTAGACTTGGTCTGCAAAAAAATCGGGTTGGAAAAAGGTATGACAGTACTAGAACTCGGCTGCGGCTGGGGTAGTTTCGCCAGATTTGCTGCGGAGAAATATGGCGCTCACGTTGTCGCTGTGAATATTTCCACCAAACAGGTAGAGTTCGCCAGGGAGTACTGCAAGGGTTTGCCAGTGGAAATTCGTCATCAGGATTACCGTGAAGCAGAAGGCAAATATGACCGAGTTATTTCCATAGGAATTTTAGAACATGTGGGTTACAAAAATTACCGCACTTACATGGAAGTTGCCAATCGATGCCTGAAAGATGATGGCATTGCTTTTATTCACACGATTGGAAATAATGTGAGCACTACTTATGTAAATGCCTGGACTGACAAATATATTTTCCCCAACGGCATGCTTCCTTCTATCGCGCAAATTGCCAGAGCAGCAGAAGGGCTTTTTGTGATCGAGGATTTGCACAATATAGGCCCTGATTACGATAAAACGCTGATGGCTTGGTACAGCAATTTTGAGAATTCTTGGCCTCAATTCAAAGACAGGTATGGCGAACGATTTTTTCGCATGTGGAGATTTTATTTATTGAGCAGCGCAGGAGGATTTCGCTCCCGACAACATCAATTGTGGCAAATCGTGATGACCAAACCGGGCAGGATGCAACCTGCTTGTCGCATTTGCTGAACCATAAAGAGGGGAGAGCATGATTCAAACGGAAGTAATTATCGTCGGTGGAGGTCCTGCTGGTTCCAGTTGCGCCTGGAAATTGAAAGAAAATAATATCGATTGCATTATTCTAGATAAAAAACCATTCCCACGGCTAAAATTGTGCGCCGGCTGGGTTCAACCAGAAGTATTCTCTGATTTGGAAATAAGTATCGAAGAATATCCCCACAATCTGGTTAAATTTGATAATTTTCATGTTCATATTAAAAATAAAGATTTGAAGATTCCTGTAAATCAATATGCTGTCCGAAGGATTGAATTTGATTACTGGCTTTTGCAGCGGTCCGGCGCTGATTTTTATACACATGAAGTCCAAAATATTGAGAAGCGCGGCGATTTTTTTGTAGTTGACGGAAAATTTCAATCCCGTTATCTTATTGGCGCTAGCGGCACTTTCTGTCCTGTTTATCGGACTTTTTTTAGAAAAAAAAAGCCGCGGCGCAAAGACCTGATGATTGCCAGTTTGGAACTCGAATTTGAGTATGACTATACAGATGAAAATTGTCATTTATGGTTTGTCCAGAATAATTTGCCCGGATATTCCTGGTACGTGCCCAAAGGAAATGGTGTACTGAATATCGGAATTGGCGGATATGCGGAAAAAATGAAAGCAAATAATGATTCCATCAGAAATCAGTGGGATCTTTTCCTCAAGGAATTGAATCAGCGGTCTTTGTTAGAAAAGTTTAACTTGGAGCCCAGAGGATATGTTTACTATCTTCGTGACGAAAATGATTTTGTCCAGTATGAAAGGGTCTATTTGATTGGAGACGCTGCTGGTTTAGCGACCAGAGATATGGGGGAAGGAATAGGTCCGGCTGTTCGCAGCGGTATTCTGGCGGCAAATTCAATTGCTCATGCGAAACCTTTTTCACTGAAAGGAATCAAAAGGAATAGCTTTTCTAAAGTAGAAATTGTGTTAAAATTGGGGCGTGCGTATTTGATGAGAAAATATGAATAAAGATAAAGAACATAATGAGATAATTTTGGACAGCATCGCTGACGGCGTTTTTACTGTGGATTGCGATTGGAGAATTACGTCTTTCAACAAATCTGCGGAAGAAATTACCGGTGTGCCCAAAAAAGAGGCACTGGGAAGTACCTGTCGCGATGTTTTTCATTCCAATATTTGCGATAGTCAGTGCGTCCTGAAACAGAGCATCAAGGAAAACAGACCCATCCGAAATAAATCGATTTACATTGTAAATGCAAAAGGCGAACAGGTGCCGATTACGATCAGCGCGGCGCCTTTGAAAGATGAAAATGGGAAAATAATCGGTGGTGTGGAGTCTTTTCGCGATGTTTCTGAGATTGTTGAATTGCGGAAGGAACTGGAAAAGAAATATTATTTTCAGGATATTATCAGCAAAAGCGCCGCTATACAAAAGATTTTCAGCATTTTGCCTGATATTGCGGTGAGCGACAGTACGGTTTTAATTCGCGGCGAGAGCGGAACTGGGAAAGAATTGTTTGCGCAAGCCATTCACAATTTGAGCAATCGCGCGACAAAACCGCTGATTACAGTCAACAGCGGTGCTTTGCCGGATACTTTGCTGGAATCGGAGCTTTTTGGCTACAAAGCAGGCGCTTTCACTGACGCAAAAAAAGACAAGCCGGGGAGATTTGCTTTAGCTGATGGCGGCACCATTTTTTTGGACGAAATTGGAGACGTCTCGCCCGCATTGCAGGTACGTTTGTTGCGTGTATTACAGGAAAAAATTTACGAACCATTGGGCTCTACCGAATCAATAAAATCGGATGTGCGCATCATTGCGGCGACGAATAAAAATCTTGAAGAAATGGTTGAAAAGGGGGGATTTCGGGAAGATCTGTACTATCGGCTCAACGTTGTTTCCATTACATTACCTCCTTTGCGGGAGAGGAAAGAGGACATTCCTCTGCTGATCAATCATTTTATTGACCGTTTTAATAAACTAAAGAACAAAAACATTGAAGGCATCTCCGATGAGGTGCTGACTGTGCTGATGAACTATGATTTTCCGGGTAATATTCGTGAATTGGAAAACATCATTGAATACAGTTTCATTTTGTGCCACGGCAAGACGATTCATATCAATCATTTGCCAGAGCAGTTGACATCAAAATTCAGAAAAGTGAGCCAGCAAATTACAGCCGGAATGACTCTGGCAGAAATTCAGAAACGCGCCATTGAACAGGCGCTGATCCGAAATAATTGGAAAAAGATGGCAACTGCCAGAGAGTTGAATGTCGATAAAGGCACTTTGCGGAGAATGATTCAAAGATTAGGGATTGAAGAACCTTAAAATAAAGGATTGAGAGATGAAAATTGCAGTGACAGCAAAAGGCGGCTCCCTGAGCGCACAGACCGATGAGAGATTTGGCAGATGCAAATATTTTGTAATTGTGGATTCGGATACCATGGGTTTCACTATCATTGAAAATCCCAGTTTTGGTGCTGCCAGCGGTGCAGGACCTGCAGCGGCGAGGGAAATTTCCAAACACAGCGTGGAAGTTCTTTTAACCGGTAATGTCGGCGTCAATGCACAGCAGGCGCTGGACGCGGTAGGCGTGAAAGTTGTGACCGGAATCGGTGGCTTGACAGTGAAAGAGGCAGTGGAAAATTATTTGAAACAGCAATGATGAAATGGAAACGGAATTTGATTATTTAAATCCGAAAATTATTGAACATTTTACTCATCCACGCAATGTCGGAGAGATCGAAAATGCCGACGGGACGGCGAATGTTGGCGATCCGAGTTGCGGCGATCATATTAAAGTCTGGATTAAAATTAACGACAATACAATCGTCGATTTCAAATATAAAGTGTTCGGCTGCTGGGGAGCAATTTCCACAACGAGCGTTGTCTCGGAATTAGCAATTGGAAAAACCCTGAAAGAAGCTGCCAATTTGACGGACGACGATGTTATCGCCGTCTTGGGCGGAATTCCTGAAAATAAGCAGCATTGTTCACTGTTAGGCATTAAGGGATTGAGAACTGCCATTGCTGATTACATTGTCAAAGATAATCATAAAAGATTTCTTGAAAGGATAGAACTGTATCGCTCAGCTGGCTATGATATTCCGGCAGCGCGGGAAAAAATAGTCCAATTTTTAGATAATATTCCCGCTGAAGCAAAAATACTTGAAATTGGAACCGGTAAAGGACATCTGGCAATTGCCATTGCTCGTAGGGGAAGAAAATGTACTTCCATTGATATTTCGAGAGAAGAATTACGTTTTGCCAGGCTGAATGCAATTTATGCCGGAGTGGATGATTTGATTGATTTTCAACTTCAGGACGCGCGCCAGATGACTTTTCCCGCGGAGAGTTTCGATTGCGTTTTGACGGCAGCATTTTTTCATCACATTGAGCAATCGGAAGTTGTTCTGAATGAGATGCTTCGCGTTTGCAAGCCATCGGGCGAGTTGATTATTTCTGATTTGAACGAAAAGGGTTTAAAAATAATGGCTCAAATTCATCAAAAAGAAGGCAAAGAGCACGTGTGCCTTGGCTGGCGAATTGATGAATTAGAGCAGTGGTTCAAAAGTAAAAAATTAAATTGTTTAAAATATTCAACGGATTGTGAGGATATTTTAATTGTAAAGAAAAATGATTAGATAGTGGAGGATTCAAATGAGTTTAAACACAATTGGTCTTGATGACAAGACAAAGCAAAAAAACGCACTTGATGATATGATCAAACAAAATATGGCGCGCATAAAACATAAAATTATTGTGATGAGCGGGAAAGGCGGCGTAGGCAAAAGTACTGTCGCGACGAATCTTGCGTTTGGATTGAAAGTCGCCGGATTTGCAGTGGGTGTGATGGACACAGATATTCACGGCCCCTCACTGGGAAAAATGCTGGGAATTGAAGGTCAGCAATTGCGCACCAATGAGGCAGGGAATGGCTTGATGCCCAACGAAATTGACGGCATTAAAGCAATTACCATGGCTACGCTGCTACAAGACCCCGATGCGCCAGTGATTTGGCGGGGTCCGTTAAAAATGGGCGCAATCAAGCAATTTCTTGGTGAAATTGAATGGGGCGACCTTGATTACTTGGTTATTGACTCGCCTCCCGGCACTGGTGACGAACCGCTGAGCGTTTGCCAGCTCATTCCGGAAGCCGATGGTTCAATTATCGTTACCACACCGCAGGATGTGGCGCTGATTGATTCGAGAAAAACGGTTCATTTCTCTGAAGCATTGAAAATTCCTGTGCTGGGAATTATCGAAAATATGAGCGGTTTCAAATGTCCCCATTGCGGCGAACCGATTGATTTATTCAAAATTGGCGGTGGCGAACGGGCAGCGCATTCGATGAACGTTCCTTTCCTGGGCAGAATTCCCATCGATCCGAAAATTGTGGAAACAGGCGATGACGGCAAGCCTTTTATCACTGATTTTGCCGGTAGTGAAGCTGGCAAAGCAATGCAGGAGATTGTGAACAATATCATCGAAAGAACAAACAAAAAATAAATATTGCTGCTATTGAAAAATAGGCTATCGCCTTGAGTGATTTTTAACTTTCAGGCGATAGCCAATTTTCTTGTCTGATTTTAATTGTGAGAAAATAAACAATGCTTCAATTGTTTAAAATCAACGGAAAGGTGTAGAGCCATGATAATCAGTATCGCCAGTGGAAAAGGCGGGACAGGCAAAACCACTCTTGCTATCAATTTGGCGCTTTCATTGGAGAAAAATGTTCAATATCTCGATTGCGATGTGGAAGAGCCAAACGGCCATATTTTTGTGAAGCCGACATTTGACGAGAAAAAGAGTTTTGGTATGCCAATTCCGGTAGTGGATTTTGATAAATGCGATTATTGCGGCAAATGTGGTGAAATTTGTGAATATAATGCCATTGTTGTCATTAAACAGAACGTGCTTGTATTTCCTGATCTCTGTCATTCATGTGCCGGTTGTTGGCTGGTTTGTCCGCAAAAGGCAATTTCCACTAAAGACAAAGAAGTCGGACAATTGGAATTAGGCAACCGGAACGGCATTGAGTTCATTCATGGTAAATTAAATGTCGGCGAGTCACTGTCTCCGCCGCTGATCCGCGCAGTCAAAGAAAAAATGGATCCGACAAAAACAGTAATCATTGATTCTCCTCCCGGCACATCGTGTCCGGTGATAGAAGCAATCAAGGAGAGCGATTTTGTGGTTTTAGTCACAGAACCGACGCCTTTTGGCTTCAATGACTTGAAATTAGCGGTGGAAATGGTGCGCAAAATAGGACTTAATTTTGGCGTTATCATTAATCGCGCTGATGTGGGAAATAGAGATGTACACGACTATTGCACGCGTGAAAATATTCCCATTTTGATGGAAATCAACAACGATCGAAAAATTGCCGAAGCATATTCGCGCGGGGTACCCATTGTGGAATTGTATCCCGAATATCGGGATAAATTTTTAGCGTTGTATCAGGATATCGAAAGGAGAGTCGGCGCATGAGAGAAATAGTGATTATTAGCGGAAAAGGCGGCACCGGCAAAACTACGGTGACATCTGCTTTTGCATCGTTGGCTAAAAATAAAGTGATGGCTGATTGCGACGTGGACGCTGCTGATCTCCATTTGATACTCAAACCGGATATCAAACATCGGGAGGATTTTCGTAGCGGGAAAAAAGCCTACATTCGCCAGCAGGATTGTATCGATTGCGGCAAATGCATTGAAGTGTGTCAGTTTGATGCCATTAGTGACGACTACGTTGTTGATCCCATCTCTTGCGAGGGATGCGGAGTTTGTGTTTACTTTTGCCCGGTGGATGCCATTGATTTTAATGAAGTTGTCAGTGGCGAGTGGTTCATCTCGGAAACAAGATTTGGGCCTCTGGTTCACGCAAAACTTGGAATCGCTGAGGAAAATTCAGGGAAATTAGTTTCTCTGGTGAGAAGGCAGGCGAAATTGTTGGCAGAGGAAAAAAAATTGGACTATATCATTGTTGACGGCTCGCCTGGCGTGGGGTGCCCGGTCATCTCGTCGATTACCGGGGCAGATGCCGTACTTATTGTCACTGAGCCCACGCTCTCCGGAGTTCACGATCTGGAAAGGGTGGTAAATTTGTCCAAAGGCCATTTTGGAATCAATACCTACGTCTGCGTGAACAAGTATGATCTGAATGAGGAAATCACTAACGAGATAGAGAAATTTTGTAACGAGAATGATGTAACTTTTGCCGGAAAGATTCCTTATGATACCGAAGTAACGGCTGCAATGGTCGAGGAAAAGAATGTTATTGAATATTCTGATGGCAGAGTTGCAGAGTCTGTACGCTCGATCTGGGAAAGATTGAAATGAATTGAAAGGGTCAAGCAACACATCTCTTGAAAAACTAAAACCGATCGGAGGTGTCATCGTGAGTGAGCCTGTAAAAATTGGCATCATTATCTGTGATCGATATCGGACCTGCGCTGGCGGAAAATGTTTGCGTTCTTTGAGAAATCGCGAAGGAGCTTTTAGCATTTATCAGGGCAAAGAGGTGGAATTAGTCGGATATACTACGTGTAATGGATGTCCGGGCGGAAATATCGAATATGCGCCAGAAGAAATGAAAAATAACGGCGCCGAAGTGATTCATCTTGCAACAGGACTAATCGTTGGCTATCCGCCTTGTCCATATTTGACCTATTTTCGCGATTACATCGAAAACCAATATGGTTTAAAAGTTGTTTTTGGTACACATCCGATTCCTGAAAAATATTTAAAAATGCATCAAAAATTGAAAACGTGGGAATCTCCGGAATGGAAGGAAATTCTGGCGCCTACGTTGGCTGACGAGAAAACAAGACTGGATTATAACTAAAAAAATATTGGTGTAAAAATGGAACTGAAAGAGAAAGTGGCACAGGCATTGACTCAGGTCATTGATCCTGAGACCAGCCTGGACGTTATGCGCATGAGATTAGTAACTGATCTCAACGTGACTGATGATGGCGTGGTTTCTTTGACTTTTATTCCGTCATCTCCTGTCTGTCCGCTGGGATTTCAACTGGCGATCAGTATTCAGGAGGCGATAAAGCGTGTCGAGGGTGTGAAAGATATAAAAATCGATGTGAAAAACTTTGTCTATGCTGAACAGGTAAAAATGGCGCTGGAACAAAACAAATGAAACCAATAACATTGACGCCAATTGGGATTATTCATTCCCCTTACAAAAACTCTAAAGACATGCCCATACAGGGCGTATTCAAACCTGATGTGGAAGCGTGGCTTGAATTAGATGAAAAATATGTTCCTGGTTTGAAGGATCTTGACGGATTCAGCCACGCGATTCTCATTTATTATTTTCATTTGACGGACGAAGTCCATTTGCAGGGCCGACCCTATCTGGAAGATGAAAAGCACGGCATTTTTGCTATTCGTAGCCCGCATCGTCCCAATCATCTGGGCTTCACCATAGTGAAAATTCAAAAAATTGAAAAAAATCGAATTTATTTCACTGACGTTGATGTGCTGGACGGCACGCCGCTGCTGGATATTAAGCCTTATTGTCCGGAATTTGATCACCGTGAAAATGTGAAATATGGCTGGATCGAAAGACATTTTGCCGGGGAGAAAATTCCCGATAGAACAATTTTGAAAAAATAACGTTGTGAAGGATTGGTGCAAATAATCAAAATGGTCTTGGGGAACAATTTTGTTGCAAATTAGTAATAAATTCCAATAATAGTTCCATTGAAATTATTTTCCAAACTTAAGTGCGAGAAGCCAATGGGAAGTAAAGCCAAAAAAGTTCTTGCAATTATTACTTTGCTGATTTTTGTTATTACTACTTTTTTGGTTTACTCTAATTTGCATTTTCACATCGTTGATTCGCATTATGTGATTCACGGACACCCATTTCAGAAAAAATCACATAATGCAGCAAGTGCGCCATGCCATCAACATTCTGCCGCGGGATTCTTATTTTATTCCTCGATTTTCAATATTGCGTCTCTGTTTTTTCTGCTATTGATCATTTTTATTCTGCTATTTGTCAGTAAATTTACTTTTAATCCGCAAAGCTTTTACTATTACATTCCAACTTATTCGTTTCCTTTTTTACGTGCTCCGCCGCTTGCGGCATAAATACACCGGACAGGTTCGGGAAAATTTGTCCATCTTCCATTGAATTAAACAATTTCAATATCAGGCAATTGTTGCAGTAAAGAGAATAGCGTTTTCAAATCAATTTTATTTCCTTTGAAATTTGAATTGAAGATAAATTTTCTCTGCTATGAATGGGTCTGTCTGAACGTTAAACAACAATTCCTTTAAAGGAAACGAGTGTTTAAATTAGAATAGTTTGATTCAGTCAACTTGTGCTAATTTTAAGGAGGAGTACGTATGTCACGAAAAATAATGTTATTTTTGCTATTTCTGTTTGTTCTGCCAGGCTTTCTTGGTCGGGGAGCATTTTCCCAATCAGCGAATCCGACTGTCAAAGATTCAACCCAACGCAAGCTTCTTGAACTGGAAAAAACTATCCAGGAATTGAAAGCCAAAATTGAGAAAAAAGAGCAGGAAAATGAGTTGAAAAAACTCATGGAGGAAGCCTCTCACCTCACAACAGTGAAAAAGAAGGAAGTAATAGGGATCGGAAAAAGATTTCATACCGGTGTTCGCCAGCAATCTGCACTTAATCCCAATATTAGTGTGAGCGGTGATTTTTTTGCCAGTGTCAGTAGTTCAAAGTCAGAATTCATCAACAAACCGAGCGAAGTTTCTTACGGAAACAATGGTTTTTATTTGAGGGAATTACAATTGAGTCTGATTGCTCCGCTGGATCCTTTCACTCGGGGAAAAACATTTATTTCGTTCACGAAAGATAAAATTGAAGTTGAAGAAGCATATATGGAATGGCTTAATTTGCCGCTCAGCATGAATTTGAAAATCGGCCTTTTTAAACCAGAATTCGGCGGATTAAATCGATGGCACGATCATGCTTTACCGCAATTTGACAGACCAAAACCTCTGGTTAATTTATTCGGCCATTGCGGCGTCGAAGGCTTTGGAGTGAATGGCAATTTTCTGCTGCCGCGCTTGTTGGGAGCTGATGCCACAACTTTTGACGCAGCGATTATCAGAGGCGGAAATGGCTTTAGTTTCACAAAATACGGAAAGTATGATTTGCTTTTTGCCGGTCATTTCAAAAATTATTATGATGTCAGCCGTTCTACATATTTTGAGTTCACTTTGAGCGGAGTGACGGGAAAAAATGACCCTCTGGAAAAACACAGCAGCTATGTCGGAGACCTTGGTTTGACCTTGAAATGGGTGCCGGTGGGAAAGTCAAAATATCGCACCTTTGAATGGCGCACTGAGTTGCTTTACAGCAAAAAGGAAACTGCTGGCGGCGATATCGAAAGTAAAGGATTTTTCACGTCTTTGCAAAATAAACTGAATGCTCGCTGGTGGATTTCAGGAAGATTTGACTATTCAGAACTACCTTTTAATAATAGCCAAAAAGAATGGGCTGCAACTATCAGTCTGGACTTTTGGCAAAGCGAATTTGTCTTTTATCGCTTGCAATATCAATATTCAAATCGCGATTTCACCGATGCTTATGGCCACATCGGTTCTTTCCCGGATGAAAGCACACTCACTTTTCACGTGAATTGGGCTATGGGACCTGACAAACATGAAAAATATTAATTTTAGTTTCGAGTTTATAGTTTATAGTTCATAGTTTTGGATTTTTGGATTGGAGAGTTGAAATTGTAAGTAAATACAATCAGGATAATTGAATAAAAAAATAAATCAGGAGATAAAAAATGAGAGTTAAAATAAGAGCAATTTTGGTGATTTTGTTATCAGTATTTTTATTTTCTTCAGCTACTTTTGCTCAAAAGAGACACCAACGCAGGCAAGGTCAAAAAATAAAACGAGAAAATAAATTGAAAATTGTGGCATCATTTTCTGATTACGCTTCCATTGCCAAGGAAATCGCCGGCGATAAAGCCACAGTTGATTACATTGCTTCCGGCGAAGATGATCCCCACTTTGTGCCGCCAAAACCGAGTTATGCAATGAAACTGCGCGATGCGGATATGTGGATAACGACGGGCATGGATTTGGAAGGATGGTCAACCACGCTGCTGGACAAAGCACGAAACAAAAAAATAATGGACGGCGAAATTGGTTTTGTCGCTGTGTCAGACGGCTGCCACATTATCGATATTCCGGCACATGCGGACCGAACCGAGGGAGATATCCACACACTGGGAAATCCGCACATTAACACAGGTCCCTTGAATTGGAGAGTAATTGCAAGAAATATCACTATCGGCTTGCAAAAAGTGGATCCGGCTAATGCTGATTATTACATTGCCAATCGGGACAAATTTATCGATCGAGTTGATCGCGCTTTGTTTGGTGACGAATTGGTGAACATGTTCGGGGGAGAAACATTGGCAAAGCTGCTGGAAAATGGGACGTTGTTCACTTTTCTGCAAAAGGATTACAAAGGCGGAAAATTAATCGATCATCTGGGCGGTTGGCTGAAAAAAGCACTGCCTTTCCGAGGGAAAAAGATCATTGCTTATCATAAAAACTGGGGATATTTTGCCAAAACTTTCGGGCTGGAAATTGTCGGTTACATTGAACCCAAACCGGGAATTCCGCCTTCAGCAAAACATGTGCAAAAAATGATTAAAATGATAAAAAACCAGCACATCAGTTTGATGGTCGTGGCTAACTATTTTGAGAAAAAAACTGCGCGGATGATCGAAAGCAAAACCGGCATCAAGGCGCTTTTTATTCCCATGTTTGTTAATTGCATCCCTGAAGTGTCCGATAATTTCAAATTAGTGGATTACTGGATTGATCAAATCAACGCAAATATCAAATAACGGGGAACTGAAATGATTGAAAATATTATTTTTCTCGCTGCGCCGATAACCATCAGCGTGCTGCTGGCTGGAATTTTGAGCTATTTTGGCAATCATATTTTGACGCGGGGAATCATTTTCATTGATATTGCTTTGGCACAAATAGCCGCACTGGGCACAATGATCGGTTTGCTTGCCGGTCTTGCAGAAGGTTCGACCGGTGTGGAATTGGTCTCTCTCATTTTTACGTTGGCAGTTATTTCAATTTTTGCGCTGACGAAGTTTGAGAAACAGGTCATTCCCCAGGAGGCAATTATCGGAATAATTTACGGCCTGGGACTGGGACTTGCCATGCTGTTGGCGGAAAAAATTCCCGGGGGCTCGAACTACATCACTAAAACGATCACCGGAAATATTCTCTGGGTAACCTGGGGCGATGTGATTTCCAGCGCA
>NATN01000215.1 GCA_002085355.1 Candidatus Zhuqueibacterota bacterium 4484_87
TTTGTTCAAATCACTGTAAACAAACTGATCCAGCGCCGGGCAATAGGTGTAAAACATGGGATAAGTCTCGCCCTCGGGACCTGTCTCCAGCGCCATGGGATAAGCCAGGCCATTCACTTCAATGTGAGTGAAGCCAAATTTTGCCATCTGTTTGATGTATGTCTCGCGATTCAAGTTTTTCTGAATCCTGCCCGGCTGAGTGAGAAAATAATCGTAACACGACCGCTGCCATTTGAACGCCGGTTCGGTCAATTTGCCCTTCAAAAATGGTTCCAGACTTTTGTCCAATTCATCGTCCAGCAAATTGCTGGCGTATCCGTATAAAAATTGCTGGTGCGAGCACGCCAGAACGCCAGCGCCCTGCTCATCAATTTTACAAAAAACGAAATTCTCTTTATCCGTCTTAAAAAAGTCAATTCCCCTTTTTTTCAAATCACCAATGCTACCGATGGCAATGGAAAAAACCCCGTTCTCATTCGTATTTGCTTTTTTCACTACTTCAATTTGAATTTCAGGAAAAATCCCTTTGAATTCTTCCGCTACGGTTTTCGCAACCATCGGTGTATCTTCAAAAATCTGAATTTTTCTCGTCTTTTTCAATGCGTCTCTAATTGTCATTTGCCTCTCCTACTTCCTTGCATATTTTTTAATTTCGTCCAACAACATGTCCACTTGATTTTCATTATTGTAAACGTGAAGCGACACACGAATTCCCTCAAGGTCCGCCTCGGGAACCACGCGCACGCGGAACTGGCGACCAACCAGATATTTCCCGACTTCACGAAAATTGCGATTTTTTATTTTGAAAGAAATGAGGCTTGTGCGATACTTTTCTTCCTCCGGAGAAAGCAACTCGACCTCGGGAATATTTTGCAGACCGGCATAAAATCTTTCCGCCAACTTCCGATTGTGCTGATGAATTCGCTCCAGGCCAATGGTTGTGACAAATTCTATCGCCTTGCCCAATCCGTGAAAAAGCGCCTCGTTCTGCGTGGCATACTCATACCGCTGCGCCGTGGGATTCAACCTGAATTCTTCGGTGCGAACATTAAAACCGCCGTCTGAATAAGCACCGACTACCGTTGGCTGCAACGTATCGAGCAAATCTTCGCGAACGTAAAAAATTCCTGAGCGTTTGGGGCCCAGCACCCATTTGTGTCCGCTGAATGCGTAAAAATCAACACCCAAATCCGCCACATCAACAGGAACTTCACCCACTGCCTGTGCCCCGTCCAGAGCGAACCACAGTTTTTTTGCCCTTGCTAATTCACCGATTTCTTTCACAGGAAAAAGCTGCCCCGTCGTACACGTCACGTGACTGATGAAAAGCAATCTTGTTTTTCTGGTGATAAGCTTCTCTATTCGATCGACATTTCCTAATCCGTCTGAAAAGTCCGGGTCGAAAAATTTCACGCGAATTCCGTGCCGGTGCAGATTGTGAAGCAGTGGCACGTGCAAAGCAGCATGTTCATGAGTGGAAGAGATAATTTCATCGCCCTTTTTCAGAGGCAATCCATTCAGCACAATATTGATGCCTTCTGTGGCTGTGCCCACTAGGGCAATTTCTTCTTTCCTGCGATTGTTGATTAATTTTTTTGCACTTTCTTTTATTTCCAGCCATTTTTCATGATCATATCCGGGCCGCGGATGTATTTGCTGCTCATTGGTGCTGGCTTGAACTTCGTGCATGACCAGGCTTGGCGTGGCGCCAATGCCGCCGGTGTTGAAATAGTAATAGTCTTTGGGAAAAACAAATTGCTCGCGCACAACCTGCCAGAATTCGCTCTCATCCATTGCATTAGCGAGCGCTGTATCCAATTTTTTCGGCGCGGCTGACAGAACAGCATCCTTTTGCAACAAAAGCCCGCCGGTCATCAAACCCATCGATTGAATAAATTGTCGCCTTTTCATTATCCTTACCTTCTTTCCAAGAATCGTTTCTTTAATTCACTTTTGATTTAATAGCGAAACATCCGTAAAAATATTTTTTGACCGCGGAGTTCACAAAGAAGGCGCAAAGTACGCAAAGAAAAATTGGAATTAGAAATCATTTTTGAAAAAGCAATACAAATTCTTTGTGCCCTTTGTGTATTCTTCGCGACCTTTGTGGTTAGTTTTTCAGCTAATTACAATATCAGGTCTTCGTTCACTCTTTCAATTCAGGAATATCAACCCAGCATCTTTTCTCCCACGCTTCCATCCCCTTTTCCGCCAGTTGTACGCCCTTGGCGGCTTCCAATAGATTCCAGCGAAACGGCTCGTCCGCCACAAGGTGTTTCAAATATAATTCCCATTGCGCTTTAAAAGCATTCTCGTAAAAATCCTGTCCTTTGACCGGTTTCCAGGTGTCGAAATAATTAATTTCGCTGTCTTCGTCCGGATTCCAGACTGGGCGCGGCGTATCTTCGTAAGATTGATACACACAATGCCGCAAACCTGCCACTGCCGAACCTTCAGTCCCGTCAACCTGCAAAGTGAACAAATCATCCCGGCGGACGCGAACTGTCCAGGACGAGTTGAAATGAGCGATGATGTCGTCTTCCAGCAGGAAAGTGGAATAAGCCGCATCATCAGCCGTGCACTCGTAGGGATTTCCCTGTTCGTCCCAGCGTTTTTTAATGTGAGTCGCGCCGAGACAACTCACCGCTTTCACTTCGCCGAATAAATTGTCCAGGACGTACCTCCAATGTGGAAACATGTCCAGAATAATGCTTCCGCCGTCTTCTTTGCGGTAATTCCAGGAAGGTCGCTGCGCCGGGACACGGTCGCCTTCAAAAACCCAATAGCCGAATTCTCCGCGCAGGGATAAAATTTTTCCAAAAAATCCGTTGTCAATCAGCTCCTTCAATTTCAACAATCCGGGAAGCCACAATTTATCCTGTACCACTCCGTTCTTCAATCCGGCTTTTTTTGCCAGTAGATATAACTCATAAGCATCCTCAGTATTTGTCGCTGTCGGTTTCTCGCAGTAAATATGTTTCCCGGCAGCAATCGCTTTTTTGACACTCTCCACGCGCAAACTCGTTGTTTGTGCGTCGAAATAAAGTTCGTAATTTTTATCGCTCAATGCCTCATCCAGATTTGTCGTCCAGCGAGCAATCCCTGATTTTTCTGATAAATTTTTCAACTTTTCCGGATTGCGCCCGACTAAAATCGGATCCGGCATAATACGTTCATTTTCATTCAGAGCCACTCCGCCCTGTTTGATAATTTCCACAATCGATCGCATCAAATGCTGGTTCGAGCCCATTCTCCCGGTCACGCCGTTCATGATTACGCCAACGCGTCTCACATTCTCAGTTCCCATCAAATAATTCCTCCAATCACAATCTCAATTTTTTAATTTCAAATTCTTCGCCACCAAGGCGCGAAGCCCCAAAGTTTTCTAAATATTTTTTTGCTTCGAGCCTTTGAGTCTTCGAGACTTTCTTAATCTGCCTTACCGATAAACTGCGGCTGTGCCCCTTCAGGAAGCGGCGGCACGTCTTTCCCGGCTACCGGCAAAGTTCCGTCCAATTCCTGACGCCAGTGTGCCACATCGCCTGCGGGTCCGTAAACATAAATCATTTTCAGCGGTTCATCGCCGATATTGGTCAATTGATGAAAAACTCCTGGCGGAATAAAGACAGCCTGCCCGCCGGTCATTTCCATTTTTTCTTCTCCGAGACACATTTCGCCTTTGCCTTCGATAATGAAATAAACTTCTTCCTGCTCTTGATTGTGCCAGGGCACCTGTCCTCCATTGGGCTCAAGCGTCACATAGCCCATGGAAAAGCTCTTCGCCTGAATCGGGGACATGCCACCGACTAAATTTTGCGTCCTGCGCCGCGCAGGATAGGTTCTGCCTTCTATTTTTTTCAAATCTGCGATTGTCATCTTTCGGTCTCCGTATTCGTTCTGAAGTTTATGGTTCAAAGTTTATAGTTCATAGTTTGTAGTTTATAGTTTGTGGTTCGGAGTTTGTAATTTTTTGATCGAGACACCAAAACCCAATACTCAAAACTCGAAACCCGTAACCCGAAACTCCAAACTCACAACTCTCACACAGCACAATTATAGAATTTCAACTCAGCGTCACCGCGAATCATGCGCTGGATATAGAGTGCAGCTTCTCGCGCATGATAGTCTCCCCACATGCTGGATTCGCCGCAGGGAATTTTTGAATTTTTCGGCACATGATCCCAGCCATTAGGACGATGATAAATGGAATGAAGGATCAAGCCCTGATGCGAACTTTTTCTGCTCAAATAGGGTTCTTCCAGCAAAGCATCCATCACAGTCAAACCTGCCTCCCAGTATTTTTTGCCGCGCTCATTCTCGCCTTTTTCGCTCAAATATTTTCCCAATCGCAGTAATCCCTGCGCTGCAATCGCCGCTGCCGAGCTATCCACCGGTTCAAAATCATTGTAAGGATCAGACGGTTTATTCAAATAATCACCCAATTTATGCAGCAAAGGAGCACCTGTATCCCAGTAAGGAATTCCGTCCAGCGGTGTATTTTCAATGTAAAAATCGCAAGTTGCCTCCGCCGCCTGACGCATAAATTTCATAACTTCTCTTTTCCCGTTTTCAGTCGGAAATTCATTTTCGTCAATGTGCTCCAGAAATTGCAGTTCTTCGGCATAGCCGCACATAATCCACGCCAGACCACGCGTCCAGGTGGTGAACGGCGAAAATCCTTGCTGGGAATTGGGACAACGGTAATTGCTGTCATTCAAATTAAAAATACTCTCGTGCGCCACCCTGCCGCGGACATCATAAGCGTCGCGGCCCTCGCCGTAATAAACTGAAAATTTCGCTGTGGTGCAAGCGTGCTTTACCAGACGTTCCAGAAGCGAAATCGCCCGATCATTTTCATCCATGAGCACATGCCCCAACAAGTAACTTGCCGCCAGAGCGCGCAACGAACGAATCGTGTCAGCGAACAAGGAGTGAGGCCCATTGAACGAATAGATGTAGCCATATCCGTCATTGAGTTCAGTCCATCTTTTTGCCTGCACTGCACCGGAAATTTTCAACGCTAACTGGTAAAAATTCCGCTCCCATTCATTTTCCGGAATCTTGCCTTCGTTCATCAAGCGCAGCAAATTTCCGTAAGTGCTGATATTGTTGAATCCGTGATCGTGCACGCCAAAATGGCTCACGTGAGGTGCCATCAATTCAACAGTTTTCGTCTTTCCTATTTCCAAAAATTGTTTGTCATCCGTGGCTTCAAATTGCAAAATCGCTGATCCGAATTGAAAACCCTGTGTCCATTCCGTCCAGCCGCGGGTTGTGTATTTGCCTTCGATTGTGAAAACCGGGGCTCCCTGCGCAGGATCAAAGGATTTCTCAATCGATACTAT
>NATN01000216.1 GCA_002085355.1 Candidatus Zhuqueibacterota bacterium 4484_87
AGGTGCGACTTTTTCCACCATGCGATAGACCTGCTGCATGGCTTCACTTTGACCGATGATATTATCCAGCGAAAATTTGTCGCGCAGCCTTTCTTTCAGATTTACATTTTCGGTGGCGAGATTCTTTTTTTCCAGCACTTGCTTGATTTTTAATTTCAGCTCAATCATGTCGAAAGGTTTAATCAGATAATCATAAGCGCCTTTGCGCATCGCTTCCACGGCTGTCTGCGCAGTCGCGTAGGCAGTCATGAGTATCACTTCCGCCCGCGGCGAGATTTTTTTTACCTGCTCGAGCACGCCGATTCCGTCCATGCCCGGCATCTTCAAATCAGTAATGACGACATCAAATTCATTTTGCCGGATCTTTTTTAACCCGGCTTCCCCGTCGTAAGCTACTTCAACTTCATGCTTATCCAATTCCAATGCGCTTTTCAAAACATGGCACATGCGTCTTTCGTTATCGATGACTAAAATTTTTCCCTGCATAGCGATCCCTCACTTTAAAGGAAGATAAATGAAAAAAGTGGTTCCTTTTCCTCGTTCTGAAATGACTTCCATCCAGCCGCCGTGTTTTTCGATGAGTTGCTTGCTGATGGCAAGCCCCAATCCGCTGCCGGAAGATTTTGTCGTAAAAAATGGTTCAAAAACTTTTTCAAGGTCTCCAGTGATTCCTTCGCCGTTGTCCTGCACCGAAATACGTGCAAAATTACCTTTGCGCGTTTGTTTTTTTTCAATTTTAATGAGAATTTCACCATTCTCATCGGAAATTGCCTGCTGAGCATTGAGAATCAAATTGAATAACACTTGTTGCAGCGCGTTTTCGTCAACAGCGACAAGTGGTAATTCTTTTTCTGAAGAAAAAGAAATGCTCGCGGAATTTTCCTGACTGTCCCGCTGGGCGGCATGAATAACTCTTTCGACAAGAACGCTCAAGTTTTGCGGAGTAATGTTCAACTTTGGTTCTCTGGCAAATGAGAGAAAATTATTCACCAGATGGTTCAGTCGCTGGACTTCAGCGAAAATAAAATCGAATAATTCATCGGATTTATCTTTTGGCGCGTATTTTTCTTTGAGCACGTCGGCAGTGCCTTTGATAATTCCCAGCGGATTACGGATTTCGTGCGCCATGGAAGCAGCCATCTGCCCCATGGCGGCTAACTTTTCCGATTGCTGCATTTGGTCGTGGGTACGAATCAGCAGGGTAATCATCCAGGAAATGAAAAACGAAAAAACGATGATTAATCCCAGGCTGACGAGACCGCCGAGTATGAGTCCTTGACGAAAGAGGTCCAATAATTGGAAAAAATCCGCATTTGCTTCTAAAACCAATACCGCGGAAACTTCAAAATATTCGTTGTGCAGCGGCGCATAGACGCTTTTAAATTTATTTCCTTCCACAATGTGAATCGGAGAGGCTGCCAACATACCGGACCAGGCTGCTTCCAGAATTGTGCTGTCCTGATCCAGATAAGTCAGTTGCTGTTCATCAGGAAATCTGCTTTGTGCATCAATCAGCACCTGATTTTGAGAGTTGATGATGAACGCGGATTCCAAATCAAAATCGTAAATGAGTCTGCTGAGAAAAGGTCGCAACAATAAACCGCCCAGGGAACGTTCATCCGGCGAATAAATGGCGTCCATATAGTCAGTTTCGATTTTTTGCGCCGACAAATTTGCAATAGCTTTCAACCGTTTTTCCAATTCCTGCTCTAAATAGCTATTCATCCGGTTCAAAAACAACCAACTTGCCAGATTGAATGCAAGCAGCATGAAAACCGTGAAAAATACCAGCGCCCGCACGTAGAATTTACGTTTTCTGAGCAATTGAGCGCTTGTCTTTTGCCGGGATCTCACTGATTTTTTTCCTCTCCAAAAAGTTTCAGCCATTCTGTCAGTTCTTCCTCTGACATGGGCTTGTCAAATTTCTGATCAAGCTGGTTTTGCTGGGCTTCTTTGCGCAGCAATGAATAAAATTGGCTGGGAAGGATATTTTTTACTCCCATATTTTTCCCAAAATTGATTATCTCTCTGTCCTCGGTAACAAGAATTAACTGAGTACTAGTCGCTTTTTCGCGAAGGATGCGTTTAATTACCGGATCTGCTTTCTCCGGTGCATGGGAATAGTAGATGTGCAATTTTTTTCTCCGTTCGTAAGGATTGCCCACATAACCTACGTCATCACCATCGAAAACAAGCGTGATTTCAATTTTTTTTGTCGTCAGATAATTCAATATCCGGTGAATAAGCAAATTTCGCGCCTTTTCCAGATTTATTTCCAGTGCATTTTTCAGTTCTGGAATTTTATGAATCACATTGTATCCGTCGATCAGATAATGGGGATGCATGATTTATTCCTATTTCGTCTTCATTTCAAAGACACCATCCCAGTTCGATGGCGGCGGATTTTTTTCAATCAAATTGCAACGATGCACAAATTCGGCAGAAGGCCCATCGTCCGGGTCGATTTGCAGCGCTTTGAGAAAATATTCCCGCGCATTGTGAAAATCTCTCATTCGGTACTTTTCCAAGCCCTTCAAAAAATATTCCATTGTCGCCTTTTGTTCGTTGCTCAAGTCAATGGATTTTTCTTCGATCACCTGATAAATTCGCACAGGCTTTGCTTTGCCTTTTACGCGAATCAAGTCCAGCTCGCGGCACCAAAAATATTTGCCCACCAGTTGAAAAGTGGATTGGCTGATAATAATAGACGTTCCGTAAATTTTATTCGTTCCCTCCAGTCGGGAAGCGAGATTGACACTGTCGCCAATGGCAGTGTAATCGAAGCGATTGGTTCCGCCAATGTTGCCAACGATCATGGGACCAGAATTGAGGCCTATGCGCGTTTCAAAGAGAGGCCTGTTTTGCTCTTTCCATTTTTTCTGGTAGGTATGCAATTTTTTCTGAATGTCCAACGCCGCCCGGCAGGCGCGAAGCGCATGATCCGGCTGTTGAATGGGTGCACCAAAAATTGCAAACACGGCGTCCCCTTCGTATTTGTCAAGGTAACCCTGGTATTTTAAAATAATGTCAGTCAGAACGCCCAGATACTCATTGAGATACAAGACCAATTGTTCTGGTTCCAGTTTTTCCGAGTAGCTGGTGAAATTTTTGATGTCGGAAAAAAACGCAGTAGCAAATTTTTTCTCCCCGCCTAATTTGAGCATGTTGGGGTTTTTGAGCAATTCATTGACGACAGAGGGAGAGACATAGTTTTGAAACATTAATTTGATGCGTTTTTTGTCTTTTATTTCTCGGAAATATTTGAATCCCAATACTGCAATCTGGCTGGCGATGATGCCGATGAAAGGCCTGACATTGTCAATCCACTGATTGTTTGTCCAGAACGAAAAAAATGTACCGACCATGAATCCACCGATTGAGAGCAGCAACACCGGGATGCTGATCCACATATTAAAAAAAGAAGCGACAATTGCCACGAATAGGCACAATACGATTAAGATGAAAATGTTGATGGTAGTTGACTTTTTATAAATAAAATCGCCGTGCAAAATGTTGTACAGCATGTTGGCATGAATTTCGACGCCGGGAAATGCTTCCTGAAATGGCACCGGGCGCAAGTCATTGAGCCCGGGCGCTGATGCGCCGATGAGGATGATTTTGTTTTTGAAAAATTCTGCAGGGATGCGCTTGGTGTACACATCGTAAAAAGAGACGTAACGAAATGTTTTGAACGTGCCGATGTAGTTGATCAACATTTGGCCTTTTTTGTCAATGGGAATTTCCAGTGCGGCGTCCGGAGCAATGGCTGGAATTTTTAGCTTCAGAAATTTTCCGGGCACAATGGAAATATCGTGTTGCGCAACGTCGAACATGTTGAATATCAGTGCAAGAGCCAGACTTGGGTAGAGCCGATCGGCGAAGTTCATGAATAAAGGCATTTTGCGAATCACACTGTCATTGTCCGGCTGGTAATTGACAAATCCAACGCTTTTGGAAGCATTGTAAAGTTCAATAAATTTGCCGTCAAACCGATCGGCTACGGGAAATTCATTCATTGTTTCCGGGCTGAAAGCATAGCTGAGGCGGGAGTAATCAAATTTTTCCGGTGGGAAATTCATGCGATAAAGAAAAGCATCCGGCTCTGCCCGGGAAAAAGAGAGGGCATGGGAGACAATACCGGCAGATTTTGTTGCCTGAACTAACAGCGTATCGGCAACCCGGTCAATGTCCCGCTCCATGAATAAAATATCAAAACCGATTGCCCGTGCGCCTCCGCGAACGAGGTAGTTTATCATCTCCGCGTAATAATCCCGAGGCCACTGCTGAAATCTGCCCAGTTTGTTCAAACTGCGATTGTCTATATCGACAATGACAATGTCTTCAACCTTTGCGCCGTCGCGTTTTTCTTCCAGTAAAGAAATTTTTCGGCTGAAGCGCATGTCCAGCGTTTGTAATTCAAATTTGTGAAAAACAGTGGGAAATAAAATGTACGTGAACAAGATGATCGTTACTGCTGCTAATATGCCAAGCGCGATTCCTGTGAGTAATCGTTTGTAAATTTGGTTCATAAATTTGTCCTGTTGAGTATCCCTGTATTGCCTGAGTCTTTTTTAATTATCAACTCATATTTGTTTTAAAAATTTATCGTTTCCTTTTCAATTTCCGGATAAATGTTATCAATTTTCTTCTGAATCTCTATCGTTTTACTCAGCGCAGTAACGATCCGACAATAGTGCTGCGAATTGTCCATCTTTCTGCCTTTTCGATCTTTCAGGTATTTGTGAAGCACCTGATATCCGCCAATGTGATAATTCCAGACTTCAGGAGCGATGCCTTCAAAATATTTCTCTTTGTTGATGTAAACGCGTTTTTCATTTTCGTTGTATTCAATTTTTTCAATCTGGTCATTGTCGCCGACGACAGGATATTTGGCAACGGGGGGATTAACCGCCGCTTCTTTCAGCAGATGCAAATCAGCCAACTTCTTGCCTAATTTTTCCATAGTTTTGAATAATTTGTAATCAGAGGTAAAAGGTACCCGCGGAAAGTCTATCTTCAAAAATTCGGCGTAAGTGGCGCGGTAAATGTTGCTGTAAAATAAGCCGTAAATGTAATGCAAAATATCTTCGGGAGAAGGTCGTTTGCTAAAAGCTGTTTCGAGTTTGTCATAGATTTTTGGGGAAATGTTAGGCTTCCTGCCGTAAGATGCTTTGGGTTCGAACACCATCATTATTGTGGAACCGGGTTTGGCGGCTTTTTTATTATCCTCATCGGGATAAAGGTATAAGGGGAATAACATCGCGCCGCCGCGATAAAAAAGGTTAAAATCAACAATATTTTCAGTAATAAAAGCTAAA
>NATN01000217.1 GCA_002085355.1 Candidatus Zhuqueibacterota bacterium 4484_87
GATGCCGACCAGTTGCTGTCTTCAGTGGATTGGAGCGTAAATGATAGTCCGGTCAAGAATCAAACGACTTGTGGCTCCTGCTGGGCATTTGCAGCTATTGGTTTGGTTGAAAATTTAGGCATCTGGAATGATCTGTCTGAGCAGGAAATCGTCTCTTGCGCTCCGGGCGACTGTAATGGCGGATGGTACTGGGACGCGCTGGAGTATATCCATAATCAGGGTGTTGCTCCGGAAGCATGTTATCCCTATACCGCGACTAACGGGAATTGCAGTGATAAGTGTAATAATCCTAATTATCTTGCAAAAATAACGGATTATACTCCTGCACAGGGACTCTGGGGTGAGCCAGCAAATGTGAATGATATCAAAGCTCAATTGCAGAACGGACCTTTAGTTGTCGCTATGCTTGTGCCGGAAGACGGGACGTTTGACAGCTATAATGGCGGCGTCTATAATTATAACGGCGGTTCAATATCATGGAATAACGGTCATGCTGTTCTCGTTGTTGGCTATGATGATAATGGCCAATATTTCAAAGTCAAAAATAGCTGGGGAACGAGTTGGGGCGAAAGTGGTTACTTTCGCATCGCTTATGATGATGTGGTCGATGATGTTCATTTCGGAATGTATGGCTGTAAAGCATCGGGCCCTTATCAGGAAGGCGGCGCAGGTAATAGTTTTGTCATTTCAAACACAGGCGGGGCGAATTTAATCGTAAATTCGATTACAGACAATAAATCCTGGCTTACGTTTTCGCCCACGACAATTCCAACGCTCGCCCCGGGGGCAAACCAGGTTGTCACTGTCAATATTTCAAATTGGGGCGCTGTCAACTGTCCCAATGAGACGGGTGTAATCACTATCCAGTCCAATGACCCGGCGACGCCGACAGTCTCGGTAGATGTAACAGCTTACCCGCAGTGCAGCAATAACCCTGTTTTACAGGTAAATCCCGCCAGTATGACTTTTAGCTCCAACCAGGGATCCAACCCGCCATCACAGACTTTTGCTATCAGCAATGGTGGCAACGGATCATTTAGTTGGACTGTGACGGATAATAAAAATTGGATTTCCTGCAATCCAACCAGCGGCAGTACGACATCGGAGACAGATCATGTTACTGTTTCAATTAATTCTTCAGGATTAACGCCCGGCCAGACTTATACCGGGACAATTACAGTCACTGCGCCTGGAGCAGCCGGAAGTCCCAAGACAGTGAATGTTACGTTTAATTATGGCGGCGGGGGTCCGTGTAATCCGCCCTATGTAAAGGCTGAAGATGTCAGCGGTGCGCAGGGTAGCGACGTTGTCGTTGACATCAAAATTACACAAAATCCGAATGCGATTGATGCTTTTGGGCTTAAATTTACATTTAATCACAGTAAATTGTCCTATGTTTCCGTGGAAAAGGGCACTTTGACAAGTGGGTTTGATTTTTTCAATGGTCAGGAAAGCCCGACTGGTACGGTAACAATTGGCGGATTTGATACCACGCCGATTCCCGTAAACAGCACCGGCACCATAGCCAGAGTTACTCTCCATGTGAATCAGTGCGCTGAAGGTGACAACGTCACGCTGGGAATCCAGAATCTGACGGATGATTTATCTGGCATGAACGCGTGCAGCGGAACATTCACGTGTCAGTCATGTTTGCTGGGCGACGTGAATAATGACGGAACCATCAGTCCGGGAGATGCTTTGTGTGCATTTGAGATTTATTTGAATGGCGGGAATTTGCCATCAGGAGATTGCAATAACGAATGTGCCTTGTACGCAGCAGATGTAAATTGCACACCAAACGGGATTACACCGGGTGATGCGCTTTACATTTTCACCGGATATTTGAACGGAGATACTGCTCCCCTGGATTGTGATCCGACTTTTGCCTTACAAAATCAACGTACTCAATCCAGAGAGGTAAGTTTGATCCAACTTCCTGCAGAAAAATCAGATGAAGTCAGATTGGCTGTACGCGTGAATGACGCTCATAGTATGCAGGCTTTTGGCATCAATGTTGGCTTTCAGGATGATATCTTGCAGCTCGTTGAAGTAAAAAGCACGTCAGTGACGCAGTTGTGGGAATCCTTTGGCGGAAGAGAAGGTCTCCCTGGCGTGATTTACATCGGCGGTTTTCATCGTGAAGCGGTTCAGCAGCAGGGCGCAGCAATGTTAGCTGAATTGATTTTCCAGGTAGTGAAAGAATCGGATAGCGCAGAACTTTGGCTGTACGATGCTGTGGACGATTTGAACGAAGCAAAAATGAAAACGGAAACTATCCATGTACCGCTAATCACAACAGATGTGAGGAAAGTAGAGGCAGATGGTAGTATCCCGAAGAAATTTTCGCTGAGCCAAAATTATCCAAATCCGTTCAATATGGAAACTGACATTCAATATGAATTACCGGAAGCCATACAGGTGAACCTCACTATTTACAATGCCATGGGACAAAAAGTGAAAACTCTCGTTTCCCAAAAGCAAGAAGCGGGGAAATATGTCGCGCATTGGAATGGCAGAGACGCAGCAGGAAATGATTTGCCTTCCGGTATTTATGTTTACAAATTACGGACTGCTAAATTTTTCGATGCAAAGAAATTAATTCTTGTGAAGTAGGATTCCAAAATATGAGGCGATGCTTTAATTTGGTTGACACAAAAAAGCATGGCCTCATTTTATTCTGAAGAATCATTGCTACCAGCGCAGATTATTGGAAATGGTGGATACAAAAAAATGAAAAAAAATATTACTATTCTCATGTGCTTTTTTTTATTCAGCTCGTTACTAACAGCGAATGAAAAACAGCTTATTCGTGTCAAAATTCATAATGTGGATGAGGCAAAGCTCCTTGCTTCTTATAAATGGCGATATGGGTGTTTATCATACTTATCAGGAGATGGTTGATGAAATAAATCTAGTACATGCAACGTATCCGAATATTACGACAATTTCAAGTATCGGTCAGAGTGTCGAAGGTCGTGAAATCTGGGCAGTGAAAGTATCTGATAATCCGGGACAGGAAGAGACAGATGAACCGGATGTACTTTACGTGGGTAACATTCACGCCAGGGAAGTGGCGACGCCTGAAGTGATTCTTTATTTTCTGAATTATCTGGTTTCGAACTACGGGACTGATAATGAAGCCACTTTTTTGGTGAATAACCGGGAGCTGTGGCTGATCCCAACGCTGAACCCGGATGGACATGTTTATGTGGAAACAGTTGATCCCTGGTGGCGCAAAAATCGTCGCGATAACGGAGACGGCAGCCATGGTGTTGATTTGAATCGCAATTTTGGTTATCAGTGGGGTTATGATAATAGCGGTTCCAGCCCGACGCCATCGTCAAATACTTATCGCGGGACAGCCCCTTTCTCCGAACCGGAAACCGAGGCGTTACGGCAATTGTGCATTTCTCACCGATTTGTGGTTTCACTGATGTACCATAGTTACGGGAGGATGTGGCTTTTGCCCTGGGGATATATCCCACAAAATACACCGCACCATGAAGTTTTTATGCACATCGCGCGAAATTGTGTCGCTTACAATGGATACATACCAGGTAATTATGCCAATGGCGTAATTTACGGCACAAACGGTGATTCTGACGATTATTTTTATGGCGAGCAAGCAGAAAAAAACATGATTTTTGGCTTTTCCCCGGAAATCGGAACGGCATTCTGGCCTCCGGAAAGCGATCTTCCTCAGATCCTTCAGGAAAATTTAGGACCAAATCTTTATGTCGCTTCAATTGCCTCTCTCATTGAGGACAACCCAGACCGTATTTATCCGCCAGCGGTGCCGACAATGAATGAATTGGGAAATGATGACGACGGAAATTACACAGTAAGTTGGACGATTCAGGATGATCCGATTAATCCTGCTGTTGCGTATTACCTAAATGAATTAAGCGGCGATACACTCTTGACGGAGACGGGTGACGGTGGGGATACACTATGGGATTTGCAGGGATTTGAATTTAGTCATCTTCAAGCACATACATCCCAAAGCAGCTTGTATTCACAAATGGGGGATAATTTAAATAATCACGCGACAATGGCATTTCCCCTTGTCGTAAAAAACGGTATGACATTGGCTTTTTGGGCCAGGTATAATATTGAAAATGATTGGGATTATGCTTATGTGGAAGTTTCAACGGATGGGGGTGAAAATTTTCAGAGTATTTCGGGAAATATAACTACTAATGATAATCCCAATGGTGCTAATTTGGGGAATGGCATCACCGGCAATTCTGGTGGCTGGGTTGAGGCAGTCTTTGATTTGAGCAATTATGTCGGACAGAGTATTGTCGTTCGTTTTCATTATATTACTGACGAATATATTTCAGAAGAGGGAATTTTTTTTGATGATATTTACCCAGTGCCCTATTTTAGCAGCGATGATACATTATCTGATAACATAAGTGACACAAGTTTCCCTATTTCCGGAAAGACGCCAGGTACTTATTTTTATCGTGTTCGTGCCCGGGATCGTGATGATCAATGGGGAGGCTGGAGTCAGTTGGAAGATATCGTTGTCACTGACAGCCCGTCAGATTGCCAATTGGGCGATGTCAATATGGACGGCGATATTACCTCGGGGGATGCTTTTTGTGCATTTTATAGATATTTTACTGGCTCTTTCCCAACGGATTCTTCCTGTTCAAATCCGTGTGCTGAATTTGCGGCAGATATCAATTGCTCTCGGAACAGAATTACGCCCGGAGACGCGCTGTATATTTTTCGCGCTTACCTTAATGGAGAGACACCTCCACTGGATTGTTTGCCTGGTTCTGTACTGTCAGCCAATTTTCAAGAAAGGAAACAAAAGGTCTGGTTTGAAAAACTGCCGTCTTCAAATTCAGAAATTTTGACAATTGCTGTTTACGTTGACGCTTCCCCACAAGTCACGGTATTCGGAATGGATGTCGGATTTCCTGTTCATCTATTGAAATTCGCTGGTGCGCAGTCAGGTCAAATTACAGAAACATGGGAAGCGTTTGACGCTGCGGAACCTCTCTCTGGAGTGATCAGACTGGGAGGATTTGCAGGAGATGAGAGCGTTTTTCATGGTAAAAGAATGCTGGCAAAATTGCAATTTCAACTCCTTGAAGGGGCTCGCGGGAAAGGCGAAATTTACGCGATGAATTTTGCAGATGATTTATTAAACGCGGAATCAATACCCTTGCATTTTGAGTTGGCACACACTGATGTCAAAGCAAACGAAAAAACGCAGCAGCCGCTCACTTATGTGCTTGAACAAAATTCTCCGAATCCCTTTAAAAGTGATTTAGGCAGCGATCTGAGCTCAGGAGTTTATATTTTGAAAATGAAAGCGAGTCAATTTTGCGCATCGCAGAAAATTTTGTTGATGAAGTAAATTCATCCCCTACTCACAGTCAAAACTAAGGAGTGCAAAGGATTAGAAAGGGTGCGATATGTCAAAAAAAATTTTTTTCGCCTTAATAACGATGATGGTTTTTGTTGTTCTGGTTACTCAAGCGCAAAGTCCCCAAAAAGACACTGCAAATAAAACTCAACTTCTCTTGCTCAAACGAAAATTTGCTCATGAATTTGACCGGCAAAAGCAGGCTGCTATGAATTGGGCGAAATCCAGAAATTACAGGGCACGCTTTATATTAAAAGGCGGAAAAATAATTGAAATTCAAGACGTAAAAAATGGCTTCCCGAGATATTATGCCACAGATAATTTGGACGCTGCAAAAACTGTTTCCGCTGACGATGTATGGCCCGGAGGCACAGCCGGATTAGCGCTAACTGGTAACAATGTAATCGTGGGGGAATGGGACGGTGGAGGCGTGAGAAGCAGTCATCAGGAATTAAATGGCAGGGTTGTGCAAATGGATAATGCGCCACAAACATCGTCGCACTCCACACATGTAGCCGGAACGATGATCGCCAGCGGCGTTGTGGCAGACGCGAAAGGTATGGCAGGAGAAGCAACTTTACATGCTTATGAATGGAATGATGACGAAGCAGAAATGGCGGATGCGGCAGTTAATGGTCTTTTGATTTCTAACCATTCTTACAGCTACATCACAGGCTGGATTTATGGATTCCGCGGAGATAACCGTTGGGTGTGGTTTGGCGATTCCGCCATTAGTCAGACAGAAGATTACAGCTTCGGTTTCTATTCGAATCAATCGCAGCAGTGGGATGAAATTGCATATAATGCGCCATATTATTTGATAGTCAAATCCGCTGGAAATGACCGTAACGATGAAGGTGCTGCTCCCGGAGAAGAGCATTGGATTTGGGATAATAATGAAAATAATTGGGTACTCAGCACTACGACGCGCGAACCGGACGGAGGGGCCGATGGATTTGATTGTATCCCCGGAGGAGCTGCGATCGGGAAAAATGTTTTGACAATCGGAGCGATTCAAGACATTCCAGACGGCTATAGCCAACCATCCGATGTTGTGATGACAGAGTTTAGTTCGTGGGGCCCTGCGGACGACGGGCGGATTAAGCCGGACATTGTTGCCAATGGGTATTCTCTTTATTCATGCGATGACGACAATGACACTGACTATATTCGCTACAGCGGAACCTCTATGGCAACGCCAAACACAGCCGGTTCGCTGGTGCTGTTACAGCAACATTACAAAAACACTCACAGCGGCACTCCTATGCGTTCCGCAACTCTGAAGGCGCTGGTTATTCATACCGCAGATGAGGCAGGAGCATGGCCCGGGCCTGACTATTCGTTTGGCTGGGGGGTATTGAATGTCAGAAAAGCGGCGGAGGTGATTTCTGCTGATGTTCAGGATACATGTATCATTCAAGAAATGACTCTCAATGAAGGGGATTCCACATCGCTTTTTGTACAATCTGAAGGTACGCAGCCATTACGAGTTACAATTGCCTGGACAGATCCACCGGGAAATGTCGGGCAGCCGCAATTGAATCCTCGCACGCCAATGTTGATTAATGATCTCGATTTGAGAGTAATTGACCTGAATGGTGGAGCAGTTTACAAGCCCTGGAAGCTTTCACCGGATAATCCGGAACTGCCAGCCATTACCGGCAACAATAACGTGGACACGGAAGAACAAGTTTTGATTGAGACACCGGGATTAGGAAATTATCGTATCGTTGTCAGACATTCCGGGCAATTGCAGGATTATTCCCAAAATTTTTCCATTATTATAACAGGCGCAATCTGCCAGCATGAATGTATTCCTCCTTACGTCAAAGTAGGCGAAGTATCTGGCGTTGCTGGGGATACGATTGAGGTACCGATTTTTATCGAACAAAATAGCGATTCCATCGATGCTTTCGGTTTTAAATTTCACTATTGCAATGATAAATTAGCTTATTTGGGAGTTAAGCGAGATGAATTGACCTACGAATTTGATTTTTTAGATGGTCATGAAAATACACCAGGTGTTGTAAATATTGGCGGATTTGATCCTGTGGCGATTGATACAAATAGCAGCGGCACGCTCCTGCGGGTCATTTTGCTGGTCGAACAGTGTGGTGAAGGAGAATCATATCAATTAAATCTGTCTAATTTGACGGACGATATAACAAACTTGAATAACTGTTCAGGTACTTTTTCCTGCCAGGCTGCTTGCGATTTGGGTGATCCGAATATGGATGGAGATATTACGCCCGGGGATGCGTTGTGTATTTTTCAAACCTACCTGCAGGGTGGTACGCCGCCAGCAGGAGAATGTGATACGGAGTGCGCTATTCTTGCAGGTGATGCAAATTGCGACAATGATATTAGTCCGGGAGATGCGCTGATCGTTTTTCAAGCGTACCTGAATGGATTGACTCTGCCATTGGATTGTCCGCCGGGAGGAAGCATCGCCAAAAATAAACCATCGGTTTCTCTGGAATTAGTCGCTTTACCCATAGAGGAATCCAATGAATTCAAAATTGGCATCAGATCAGATCAATCTGTAAATATGCAGGTTTTTGGGTTGGATTTTGGATATTCGGATGACGTATTGGAATTTATTTCTGCTGACCCGGGAAATCATCTTTCAGCGTGGCAGGCTGTTGGCGCCTATGAGGTTCTATCGGGTGTGCTGCGAATTGGCGGATTTCATGACGAAGCCTCCAAAATTTCAAAGGGGGAAAATTTGTTTGTTTTGACATTCAGATTTAAAAATGAGAAAAAAGATGAAGTGGATTGTTGGATTTACAATTTAAATGGGGATATTTCAGGAAATGGCGTGGAAACTTTCTCTTTTAATAAGAAATCAAATCCGCGTGAGGAAGTAAACGCGAATAACGGCTTGTTAATGTATCGTTTGAAGCAAAATTTTCCCAATCCGTTTAATTTGAAAACGGAAATTTTTTACGAAATACCCGAAGCCACACAGGTAGCGATAAAAATTTACAACATAAACGGCCAGGTCATAAAAACTTTAGTCAACAAATCCCAGCAGCCAGGATCGTATCAAATCCTTTGGGATGGAAAGGATGAAAGCGGCCATGATGTGGGATCAGGGCTATATTTTTTCAACATTGAAACAGCCAAATTTAACAGAATGCGCAAAATGACATTAATCAAATAAAAGGAAATAAAAAAGGAGTGTGCCATGTGTAAAAAAGTATTTATTCTCTTTGCAATCTTTTCTTTTTTACTGTTTTCGGTAGTAATGGGAAACTGGCAGGTCGCGCCATCGAGCGCGGAATACGAATACAGCGCTGGCGATAGTTTTACTGTGGCGCTGACGCTGAATGGTGATGGCAATGACATCGATGCCCTTGGGTTTGACTTGACCTATCCGGGCTCACTACTGAATTTTCGCCGTGCATATTTTGAAGGGACACTTTTGGACTCGTGGATGTTCAAACAAACGCAGTTGCTTTCGGAAGGTGTGCTCCGAATCGCCGGATTTACAATTTCCGGGGCCATCAATTCCGGTACCGCCGGGAAACTAATAAATCTTGTCTTTGAAGTAAAAGCTACAGCTTCAGACGAAGGCTATATTTTTCCCAATAGTTTCACCGATGATTTGGCAGGCGCTACTGGTGATACAGCTATTTTTCGTGTAAAGCCTCTTGGGTATTCAGTAATCGGCTACATCTGGTATTTCAGCAATCATTTGCCCGTGCCGAATGTCAGTATTTCCCTGGCAAATTATCTCAATACAACAAGTACCAGTGGCGAGTTTTCGTTCGATTTGATTCCCGAAGGAGATTATGTAATTAAGCCGGAAAAAATTAATGACATTGGCGGCTCCGTTTCTCCTTTTGACGCTTCCTATATTTTGAGATACGCCGTAGGGCTGACTCAGCTCAGTCCTTCTCAATTGATTGCGGGTGATGTTTCCGGAAACGGCTCCGTTTCTCCTTTTGACGCCTCTTATATTTTGCAATACAGCGTTGGGCTCATTGAATCATTCCCCGTTAGCAGGGATTGGTTCTTTTTACCTTCTGAATTTCCGCTGGATGATGCAAATTGGAATAGCGCACCGGATTCAATTTCACTCTCCCCCCTTGACAGCGATACGTCTGGATTGGATTTCAAGGGGATTGTTATGGGCGATGTGACGGGGAATTGGAATGGAGGTTTGAAAAAGCAAACAGCAGCTTTCGTCAGCTATCGGATTGAAGCGCCGCACCAGCTTTCACAAACAAAAATTGAAATCCCCCTCAAATTGAATTTCAATCAAGCGACATTAGCCTGGCTGGTTAAAGTGCGTTACCAGGCTGTCGGATCAAAATTTTTATCTGCTGAAGTACTTGGGAAATCTGAAAATTGTATATTTGTCTCGCATGAAAAAAATGGTATTATCAATCTGGCTTTTGCTTCACCAGAACCGTTGGGCAATCAGCAGATCATGGTCAGTTTATATTTTGAGAAAGAAAATTCACTGTCAGATAAATTCCCAAAAATTGAAATCTGCAAAGCGCGCCTGAACGAGACTCTTGCTCAAATAATTAATTTGCGTGAAAATGACGAATTTCAGGCAAGTTCATTTCAGCTCTTACAAAATTATCCCAATCCATTCAATCCAGAAACCCTCATCGAATTTTCTTTGAAAAAGCAAGGTTACACAACTTTGCAAATTTACAACACAGCCGGGCAGTTGATCAAAACTCTTATTTCAGGTCCAATGGATGCAGGGAACCATCAATCGCTTTGGGATGGTCGGGATGAAATAGGGAATTTGGTTGCCAGCGGCATTTACTTTTATAAATTAAAAAGCGCGGAGTTTCATTTGGTGAAAAAGATGTTGTTAGTTCGCTGATCACGATGTTTTTTGCCAAATATCAGTCACAAAAGGTGAATTAAAGTGGGAGGAATCTTATGAAAAGGCCATTTTGTGTACTCTTAATTGTGCCAGGTTTAATAGTTTTTTTGGCATCCGGACTTTGGGCTATGTGGGATGTTAGTCCGTCTCAAGCTTTGTACGAACACGCACCTGGCGAAAC
>NATN01000218.1 GCA_002085355.1 Candidatus Zhuqueibacterota bacterium 4484_87
GCTCGTGGTGATCAAAAATTACGTAGCCAATTAAAATAACCATACCCACCGTGACTGCGATGTCCGCCACGTTGAATACAGGCCAGTGAATAATTCTCACGTCAATAAAGTCAATGACTTCTTTATAAAGCAGACGATCTATCAGGTTGCCAATTGCGCCACCCAGAATCGAGGCCAGGGCAAATCTTGCCCACATATTTTCCGGCTTCAGGCGAAACAGATAAATCAAAATCACGACACTCGCGATGATGGAAAACACAGCAAAAAACAAGTGGTTCCCCACCCGGATTCCGAAAGCCATTCCCGGATTTTTGATGAACGTCAGCCGCAAGACATCGCCTAAAACAGGCGTACTCTGGAAAGGAGTCATGGTTTGACTGATGATAAATTTGGATAACTGATCAATAATGATAATAATTGCGGTCCAGCCTAACAACCTGTATGTTGATCGAAACACTTTTTCCTCACAATGTCATTTTTCAAAAACAAACTTTATAACAAGCCTTTTTCTTCTTTTTCTTTGCACTCAACGCAAAGCCTGGCATAGGGTACAGCCTCTAATCTTTTCGGATTAATCTCTGCACCACACACAACGCACTGGCCGAATGTCCCTTCATCAATCCGAATCAGGGCATCATCTATCTTTTTCAGGACATCGCCTTCCATGGAAGCTAACAAGTAAGATTTCTCATATTCATTAAAATCCGCTCCATTATCCGCCAAATGAGATGCCAGAGGATGTTCCCCTGAACGCTCACTATACGGCTCCTTGTCAATCTCACTATCCATTTTTTGGAGAATTTGTCCGCGCAATTGGATCAAAATCTCTTTGTACTTCTGCATCTGTCGCATATCCACAGAATAGCTCTCCTTTGAAAGGGTTCACATTAATGAATTAATTAATCTTCATGCTCTGCTATTAAGTCTTTGGTAAATTTCATTATTCAAAGAGACAGTCAGTTCAGACTTGAATATCGGCACCTTTTATAGGCTATCCCTTTGAATAATTTAAAAATAGTTCCCCCTTTGGGATTGATATTATACGACTTTTATTGTAAAATGTCAAGTGAAATCTACACCTGAATCTATCTCACAAAAGCGATTCACTCATTTGTATAACCAGAACCGTAACGGCAAGTATCAATTTTGCGAGAATTTTACCTGAACCCATGGAAAAAGTTCCATGAGCACATATTAAGGTATAATGAGCACAATATTTATTCGTTTCATAATACCAACTCAATCATCATTTTTTCGACACTTTTCTGCTTTTGAGCGATTTTGCTGAATAAATAGATAAATCCTCTGTAATATTTACTCCATTAACAATTTTAATCTTGACATTTTTATGTAAATATGTTATATTCAAAAATTCAAATACTTTATGTTTTGTGACGAGCAAAAAAACGAGATTTTACCATGTCTATCATTTCTATCATCATACGAATTATCACCATCATGATACGCCCCCCTCTCCTGGCAGAGGGACTATAGCAGAATTTTTATAATTTGACTTTAACCCACCCACTGCCAGGAAAATCAGACAGTGGGTTTTTTATTATTAGAAAATAAATCAAACAATAAAATGTGGGAATAGGGATATGTTGAAAAAAGTAAACACGCAGGAAGATTTCGTCGCATTAGAGCACCGCGTTTTGGATTTCTGGAAAAAGAATAAATCTTTTGAAAAGTTGGTTGAAAAAAACCGCGGCAAAAAAACATGGTCATTTTTGGATGGCCCCATCACTGCCAACAATCCCATGGGCGTCCATCACGCCTGGGGCAGAACGTACAAAGACATTTTCCAGCGCTACCACGCCATGCTGGGCCATGATCAGCGTTATCAAAACGGATTTGATTGTCAGGGGCTCTGGGTCGAGGTAGAAGTAGAAAAAGAATTGGGATTCAAATCCAAAACCGACATTGAGGAATTCGGCGTTGAAAAATTTGTTGATAAATGCAAGCAGCGCGTTTACAAATACTCCAAAGTGCAGACCGAACAATCTATTCGTCTGGGCTACTGGATGGATTGGGACAATTCTTATTACACCATGTCCGACATCAACAATTTCACCATCTGGCTGTTCCTGAAAAAATGTTACGATCGCGGATGGATTTACAAGGGTCACGACGTGATGCCGTGGTGTATTAAATGCGGCGCTGCCATGTCGCAGCACGAGATTGCCACCGAAGGCTATCGCGAAATGGAACACACCAGTATTTATGTGAGATTTCCTCTCGCTGATCGGGAAAATGAGAGCTTATTAGTCTGGACAACAACGCCGTGGACTTTGCCGGCAAATGTCGGAGCTGCTGTACATCCCCAATTCACTTATGTCAAAGTCAAACAAGGGGACGAAATTTTTTATCTGGTCAAAGATCGCGCAGAAACAGTGCTGAAAACCAAAGGCGATTACCAAATTATCGAAGAGCTCCCCGGCAGTGCCATGGAAGGCTGGAGTTTTCATTCGCCGTTTGAAATGCTGCCGGTGCAGAAGGGCGTTAAACATCCTGTAATTATCTGGGACGAAGTCAGTGCGGAGGAAGGTACCGGCATCGTGCACATTGCTCCGGGCTGCGGAAAAGAGGACTTTGCACTAGGGAAAGAATACAACATGCCAGCAATTGCTCCGCTGGACGAGTACGGTACTTTCATCGATGGTTTCGACTGGCTCTCTGGTATGAACGTGATGGATGTGGGCGAACCAATTATTCAAAACTTGCGCGAAAGAGATATCCTGTACAAACGGGAAAAAATCACTCACCGCTATCCTGTGTGCTGGCGCCATGGTACGGAATTGGTGTTCCGACTCGTGGACGAATGGTTTATTAAAATGGATGAATTGCGTTACGACATTATGGAAATCACCAAAAAAATTCGCTGGATGCCCGATTATGGTATGCAGTTGGAACTCGACTGGCTCAAAAATATGCATGACTGGATGATTTCCAAAAAACGCTATTGGGGTCTCGCACTGCCGATTTACGAATGTCCGAAATGCGGCCATTTTGAAGTCATTGGCAGCATCGAGGAGTTGAAAGAGCGCGCCGTTGAAGGGTGGGAAGAATTTGAGGGACATTCTCCGCACAAGCCTTACATCGATAAGGTGAAAATTAAATGCTCGAAATGCGGCGCCACTGTTCCGCGCATCAAAGATGTCGGCAACCCCTGGCTGGATGCGGGAATCGTTCCCTATTCCACTATGGGCTATTTAGAAGATCGGAAATACTGGGAGAAATGGTTTCCGGCGGATTTCATCACTGAATGTTTTCCGGGACAGTTCCGCAACTGGTTTTACGCCATCCTCGCCATGAGTGCAGTCATGGAAAACCGCGAGCCGTTCAAAACCGTACTCGGCTATGCCCTGGTGCGCGACGAAAAAGGCGAAGAAATGCACAAGAGTTCCGGCAATGCTATCTGGTTTGACGACGCCGCTGAAAAAATCGGTGTGGACACCATGCGCTGGATGTTTGCCGATCACAATCCGTTCACTAATTTGAATTTCGGCTACGGCCCGGCAAAAGAAATCCGCAAACATCTGCTTACAATGTGGAACACCTATGCCTTCTGGACAAACTACGCCATTTTGGATGAGATCAATCCAACGGAATTGAGCGCCAAAAAAGAAGACATGGCTGAAATTGACCGCTGGGTGTTGGCGAAATTGCAGGAGTTGATTCGCGTCTCTCGCCAGAGCTACGAAGAGTACAACGTCATGACGTTCGTGAAAAAAGCCGAGGCTTTTATCGACGATCTTTCCAATTGGTACGTGCGTCGCAACCGTCGCCGTTTCTGGAAAAGCGAAAGAGACACGGACAAACAGGTCGCTTACTTCACGCTGCACAAAGTGCTGGTGACGCTCATCAAATTGCTGGCGCCTGTGATTCCGTTCATCACCGAGGAAATGTATCAAAATCTGGTAGTTGCCAGCGATCCCAATGCGCCGGAATCTGTTCATCACTGCGATTTCCCGGAAGTTGAGGAAGAATTTGTCGATGATGCGCTGGTGAAAGAAATCGATCAGGTCATCGCTGTGGTCAAGGCAGGACGCGCTTTGCGCAATCAGAGCGGCATCAAAGTGAGGCAGCCGATCGCGGAATTTTTTATTCGGCCTAACGCTGACATGGACAAGGACAGTCTGAAAAAACATTTCAGCCACATCACCGAAGAATTGAATGTCAAAAAAGTGACTTTCATCGATGATGAAGCTGATCTGGTGGATTACCAACTCAAATTGGATTTCAAAAAATTGGGTCCGAAATTCGGCAAAGATGTGCCCAAAATCCAAGCCGCGCTGGGGAGCCTGTCAGCTCGCGATGCGGCGAAGAAATTGAATGCGGGATCAGGAATCGAGGTGCAACTTGACGACAGAACAATCGAGTTGGAACCCGAAGATGTACAGGTAGAACTAAAACCGCAGGAAAATCGTGTCGTCATGGAGAGTGATGGCGCAGTCATGGCGCTGGACACGCACTTGACAGAAGAATTGCTGTCTGAAGGACTGGCGCGTGACCTGATTCGTCACATTCAGGAATTACGTAAAGAAGCGGATTTTGAAATGAACGACAGAATTCACCTGTTCTTTTCCGGCTCTGAAAAAATCAAAAATGCTTTTGAAGCGCACGCCGACTACATTAAAGCGGAAACGCTTTCGCTGGACATCACGGAAAATATGCCTGATGATGTGAAATCCAAGGAAATCAAAGTGGCTGGCGAAAAGGCTGTAATTGGCGTGAAAAAATAATATTTTTTGAGGCCCTTTCAAAGGTTCCAGACCTTTGAAAGGGTGACTTATCTGGGGAGAAATATGGACAATGAAAAACCTGCGGACGATCTCTCTCTGAAAAATTTTTCCAAAAAATTCGCGGGTGAAATTTTTAACATTGACAAAAGAATTTTCAAAACCATCGCCGCGCTTTTTTTCAAGCCCGGGGAACTGGCTGCTTCGTATTTCTCTGACAAAAGAGAACAATTTATCCAGCCACTGAAACTCTACTTTACCATCAATTTTGTGTTTTTCTTCCTCGCCCCGCTTCTGAACACGCATCAATTTCAGGTATTCAATTTTAATTTAAAAAGCATAGTTGGGGACAATCACACCTATCAAAAATTAATCGAGGACCAGATTCGCGCGTCTGAAACTTCCGAAGAAACCTATACCGAACGATTTGACACTCATCTGAAATACAACCAGCCGGCGTTTGTATTTTTGGTTGTGCCGATTTTTGCCATGTTTTTGTATTTTGCAAATTTTCGAAAAAGACG
>NATN01000025.1 GCA_002085355.1 Candidatus Zhuqueibacterota bacterium 4484_87
ATATTTATTAATGCCGCCACGCTGTTCCTTTTTTCCTTTACTGGAAATAATGTTCCCGCTGACAAGGTCGATCGCTTCGACAAAGTGAACTCTGCCAGCGAGTGAATCAATCTTCATCAGATCAGCGTAAAAAACATCCAGTTTGTTCGTTTTCAATGTGCCGGTGACCGATAAATTGTCGCCGATGAGGCGAATGTCATTTTCTAAAAAAAGGCTGCCGAATAAGCCAATGTCATCATTCAAGATTCGAGTGGTGTCTTTTTCTGATATAAAAGAAAAATTCGATCGGAAATTTCCGCTAATTATTCCTGCCAGACTATCAAGCGTGCCGTGGGCAGTCATGCGCATGTTCCATTTGGGGAAAATAAATTGGGCGGTATCCAAAATAACTTTTTCCGGTGTTGGCATGTGAAAATCAGCTGTCAGTGCGATCCCTTGCAGCGGTTTGTCTTGTACTCCTATGAGTACGAGGCTGTCGATACGAACTTCGCCGGTAGCAGCGGAAGCGAAGCCGTTTGAATTTATTTTAAAATGAGAATAAATTTTACCGATGGAAATGAATTGTTCCGGATAATCAAGGGCGCCATTGAGAAAAACATCACCATTAAAATTCATCGTCGAATCGGTTTCAGCGGCCAAATTAATTTCAGAATGCGCTGTCAGTATCGTTTTCCCACGGATGCTTAATCCGCTCATCTCTTCTGTCACACTTTCCGGCATCATGCGCCAAAGCCGTGCGTGTTTTACGATCAAACTGTCAATGTCTAATTTAAGCAGCGGCCCATTTGCGAGCGTTAGCTTGCCGGAAAAAAAGGCGTCAGCAAACTCTCCAACCCGTAACGTGGATGGGTGAAGTCGAATTTCCCGAAAAGCCGTATCCGCGGAGAAAAGCAATTTTCCCGTCGCCTGCAAAGGCTGGAAGATTAAGTTGTCCGGTTCGGAAACCACGGTAACTTGCCCTGTATTCATTTGAACGATCCCTGTGATCGAATCCAGTGAGGCGGCGTTCATTTTTAATGCAAGCTTTGCCGTGCCGAGTAAACCATTCTCCGTCAGTTTTTCTAATGATAAACTATCGCTTTCCAGAGCCAGAGTCGCAAAGAAATTTTTGAAATTGTCACTGGACTTGACGACAAAAGACAGAGTGAGTGGTGAATCGAAAACATTACCTATTTTCAATGTTCCGTTGATTGTATCCGGAAGAAAATTGTTGTCCAGGTGGGAATAAAAATGAGCATTGATCTTTTCAGCGGAGTAAGCGATTGTGTCAACCTGCGATAAAAGCCGTGATGCAGTGAATTTTAAGGTGGCGCGGGTGTTGAGCATTTCTCCTGCGCTGACCGTACCGTTAGCGAAAATTTGGGCATTGAGGTTTTCAATTTTGGAAAGTGGATCAGATTGTTCAAGAGAAAAATTTTTAATGTTCAGTGCGGCGCGATATTTCAAACTGCTGTCCGGTTTCGTTGAAAGCGGATTACCGCGCAATTTTGTGCCCAGTAGCGAAAGTTGTCCTTTGATTTTTAGCCCGGCTAACGGCGCGCGAATCGAATCGGGTAAAAAGGGTGTGAAAGAGGAAAAAAGTCGGTCTAAATTGAGAGTGCTGTGCGTGACCGACAGGTCAAAAAATGGCTGCTCAAAAAAATGATGAATTTGCCCGGCGATACCGAGAATTTTTTCTTCTCCTAATTGCATGTCAAGTTGGTCTATTTGAACATCGCCGGTTTTGGCGTTCCCGTTCAGTCTCAAATTGAGAGAAAATACTTGCAGCATGGGAAAGTCCTGCCAAACAAAAGAGTCTCCATTTCTCTGTCGAAAGCGTGCCCGGGCTTCATTGATTGAAATGTCCGCCGTAGCCTTAAATATTTCCAAACTATGAATTTTGGCTTTTAAATTGGCGTGGAGTTTCGCTTCATATTCTGCAGCGGAACCGGTCTTTTTATTTTCGATGAAAATATCCCAGGGCTCCTCTTCGGATTTGAAAATGAGCTGGGAACGAACTTTTTTCTCAAATTTTTTTGAATGAAATTTCGGTATCAGAGTCTCACTCAGCGTGAGAGAAATCCCGCCGCTGCGAATAACTATGTGCGAATCACGCTGGGCAATATCGGCGTGGATGGTCAAATTTTTGAAAGAAATTTCTTTTACGTCTAAAGTCAGAGGCAATTGCTGTTGTGCAGAATCCACAGCAGATGTGTCAATGGCGGTCGTGTCTATCGCAATGAGATCATCAAAGTTCCAAGCGCCACTGCTGTCCTGAATCAGATGGAAAACCGGGTGGTCAAATACAATTTTATCGACTTGCAGTTCCAGCTTTAGCAGTGCCGGCAAAAAATAGCGCAACTCCATTTTATCAATGTGAAAAAATACGACAGAGTCAGACACAACGTCGTCAGGTTTGACTTTTTCGTAAATGTCGATGTTTGAAATCGACAGCCCTTTGAAAGCGTTGAAATAAGCGGATTCAATTTCCACTCGCCTTTCAGTAGCGATGGTTAAATTATCTTGGATGAGCGCCTTGATTTTTTGCGGCGAAAAAATTTTGGACAGCGCCAATAAAGCGATCAAAATAATGGCAAAAAAGATGACCGCCGCATGAGCTAAAATGTAAATGATTTTTTTGATCATGAAAAATGATCTCTTTTATTCTACGGCTTGACGCCGTGCGCGCGTCAAGCCGAATCGGAGAGTTTCTTTTTCATAATATAACAAAATTTTTGATTAATGCAAATATAATTCGCCGTTGAAATGAAAATCGTCACCTAATTTCTGGCGCAGTTCCTCTGGAGATGACGCGAACAGAGGGCTGATTTCGATTTTACCTTTGACATTATTTTTTTTGTCAAATTCAACTTTGTAGCCAGCCCGTTGCAACATGCGGGCGAAAAAATTCATCATGTCCTGTTGCGCGGTTTGAGGAGTATTCTCCCATCCGTCTTTATTTTTTACCGGACTGAATTCCTCTTTTCGATCAACTTCCATCACGACGGGATTTTTTGCAAAAGGTAAGGCATCGAAAATGAACATTTCGAATTTATAGCCATTAGGCTCACTCGGGTTAACTTCCCTGCCGTGTTCGTCAATATATTTTATCTTTTTGTGTGCTACATGGAAAGGCAAGCTCAAGTTGTCTGCTGTTAATTTTTCAATAAAATTTTTTCGAATTACATGCAGAGCAATGCTGCCATTGCGATATTTTAGTTTGCCGTCTTCGTCACGTTTTTTTTGTTCTTCGATTGGCATGTCGCTATATTCAATCACAGTTACTTTTCCGTTACGTTTGCCGATGATGCCCACTTTTTCTTCTGGAGCTTTCTTTTCTACCACTTTAGATGACATGTCCGAGTTTTGCAAGTGATGGTATCCGATAAAAACAGGGTCGCAGATTTTCGTTAGCACATTATCAACTTGAAAGTAAAAGATATCTTCAATACCTCGCTTTGCCATGTCGTCAAGGCAATTATTTTCCCGCAGAGCGTATAGCGTGCCTCCATGTCCGTTGGGGTTGGTGAAAATGTGATTTTTTTTATCGAGGAAGAATTTTCCATTTTTATCCATGGCTGGTAACATGCCCTGGATGAAAAAAATAACATCCGATTCGTTCAATCCGAAAAAATTGTTGTCGTTGAAAAAAGTAACGGTCTCTTGATGGTTTGTTTCGCTGGTCATAATGTACCATGGGATGGATACATCAAATTTCCTTTGTAACGCGAGAATTTTTTCAGCATGAAGTTGAAAGAGGGATTTTTTGCTCAGCGGTCCAATTGGATACTTGCCTTTGGGTCCGGAATAGCCCAGTCGTGTGCCCTGGCCACCGGCAACCAAAAGCGCAGCCACTTTTCCGTTTCTGATTCTATCTTCGCCGGCAGAGCGTGCTTTTTCCATTGCAGCTATTTGTTCATCTGTCTTAGGCAAAGGAATTGCCGGAATTGGTTCCAAATCCCCCATGTCAATTTTTTGCTCTTTTTTGTCAATGTATTTTGCTTTTAAATGTTTCATTAAGTCAAAATCAATTGTCTCCAATTGAGCCAAAAATTCATTCCGTTCCTGCGGGGTCAATTCATCCCAAAAATGGAAAACATGATTTTGCTGAAATTTATCAACTTTCTGTCTGATGGTTTCATAGTTTTTTCCCATAGCACTCGTTCCTTGATATTTTTTTTATCCGGTAATGCAAAATATTTTGAATTAATCCGTCTTTATAATGTAACTGCTTACTAAAATAAAGGAAAAGAAAGTACAAATTAAGGTTGCACATTGGAAAACATATTCTTATTGAAAAAAATAACAAAACATATTGAATTTTTTGGCGTTATCCAATGCGTGACTTTTAATTTCTTTTTAAATAGCGAATAGAAAACAGCTTTGCAGAAAAACTGGCGCACGATTTGGAAAAATTATGTGACGAGTAATCAAAACAGTTTGAAAAATTTCAAAGAAATTGCAGATAATTTTCAGATAATTCATGCAATGCCGCTATTATTATAAGAAAATACTTAAAATAGGTTCGTTGTAACAGCTAATATTATAATTTAAACAAGTTACGTTGATAGTTGTCAATTGCATTGTTGCTAATTTCCCACAGAAAGAAACCATATGTTGCAAAAATAATACATTTTTTAGTGAGGTGTGCGACAAAAAAGTATTGTGTTCTCTTATAACCCTTTGTTTTTGTTGATATATTACAGTTTGTTCATTAAAACTTCTTTTTGGCATTATTTTTGAACTTGTTGTAATGCATAACTGATTTAGCTTTTCATTTTTTCTATAAATTGAGGGAGGGATCATTGATGAAACACTTTGTCGTTGCTCTGGTTAGCGTCTTGCTCGTTATAATTTTTGTCGGGGCATTTACTGTTGAATTTGCTCCACAGAAATGGTCGGCAGAAATTCACTTGGCAAAAAAGGCAAAAGCGAAACAGGGCGATCCTTTGCCTTTGCCGCCGCCACCGCCACCACCAACTGAAGTTTAAAGCTCACTTTTCCAATCGCACCTTTTCAGAAAGGGGACAGCAGATTTCCTTCCGCGCTGTCCTCTTTTTATTTGTACTTTTTTTCGTGTTCCAGCAGCCATACTTTCCGCCACAAGCCGCCGCCATAGCCAACCATCTTTCCATCAGCCCCGATTACTCTATGGCAGGGGACGACAATGGAAATCGGGTTGCGATGATTCGCGCCACCCACTGCGCGGACAGCTTTGGGGCGATTAATTCTTTGAGCGAGCTGCGAATAGGAAATTGTTTCACCGTAAGGAATTTCCCGCAGAGCGTTCCAGACTTGCATTTGAAAATCCGTCCCTGAATAGGAAAGAGGAAGATCAAATTTTTGCAATTTGCCGGTAAAATAAGCGATCAATTGATTGCGGCATTCGATTAATGCCGGAGAATTACTGCTTTCAGCACTCGTGGGGTTTTCGCGGAAATAGATTCCGGTAATCATTTCGTTTGTACCGACGATCTCCACCATTCCGATGGGCGAATCGTAATAAAGTACTTTGTTTGCACCCTGCTCTTGCATGACGCTTCCCCAAAAATATTTTTATTAGATTTTGCAATTATTGCAATCTATTCCACAGGATATCCCATATCAAGCAGTTGATTCTTCAATTTTTCCATCCGCTTTAAAACCAAGTCAAAATCCAGCAGGGGCCCCTCAATTTCCTTTTTCTTGTCCCTTTTTTTGCTGTATTCTTCAGCTAACTTTATTTCCTTATCAGCAGTATCATAGTCTTTCATCTCAAACGACGCCTTTGCCAGCCCGTAGTGACATTCAGCGTAATAGCTATTACTTTTCAAGGGAAATTCATCCAGCAGTTCTATCACACGCAAGAAGTACCGTCGCATTTCTTCCCAGCGACCTAATTTTCCGTTTATTTTTGCCATCAGGTAATTCCAGGTGGGATCATCTTTAAAAGGAGTATCAGCGAGACTCTGGCACATTTCAAGCGCTTCTTCGTATCGATCTTCGTAGTAAAAAATTTCAATGAGCGCAAATTTCGCTTCCAATTTTGCCAGATGGCCTTTTTCGACAACGATTTTTAAATACTCAATTCCTTTCTCTCGTTCATCCTTCATCAATCGCAGCGCTGTGAGGAATTTTGCTTTGACGCTTTTCCAGTAATAAAAAAGACCCAGCGCATAATAGGTATCATACAAATTTTCATTTAACCGCCGCGCTTTTTTGATGTTGGAAATTCCTTTCACTCCGTCATGGAAAGCGCCGAGCCATTCATTCTTGCGAATCCGATTTAGTCCTCGAAAGCCATACGATGCGCCAAGCACAAAATAAGCGTAGGCATCGTTATGATATTTTTTGATCGTCTTTTCACCGACTTTAATTGCCAGCGACGTCACGCTGTCAAATTTCGCGTCATAATAACTTACGCGATAATTGAGCATCAACAGATGATACACGCCGGCCAGCCCCAGATAGCCCAGCGGATTATCCGGATATTTCGCAATGACGGAATCACAAATATGGATTGCTCGGTCAAATTGTTTCTGATAAAAAATATCAACCGCGCGATCGATCAATGTATCTACACCGGAAAATTTTATTGATTCCTGTCCCAAACCATAATCTAAATTTACGAGGCTGAAGAACAACGTCAGGAAAATTGCTATTCTTTTCAAAAGAAGCCTCCCTTCCGGAGATGCTATTTTAATTCAATTTCGTATTTTCCTAATTTTTCCCAATGATGAATTAGTTTCTGATCCACAAAAAGATACAGGCCTTTGTCACTAACCGGACTTTCGTATTTTCGCCACATAATTTTCAATAGTCTCCCCTTGACGTGGACATTGTCAAGAGTGTATTCATCCAAGTCAAACGGAAGCGGGTCGAGAATAATTTTGTTGCCATCCTGTGGTTGCAAGCCAACGACATATTTGATGATTAAATCAATAACGGAAGAGTGCATGTAATCATCTGTACCGCGAAAAAACGGGGCTTTTCCGTTGATGGGATTGTAATATTCATAAGAACTGGGGCGATTGATATCGCCGTCGAGAAAAAGCATCCGTACAAAACGACGGATAAGATCAACTGCTTCTTTTTTAAGTTTCGGAGATGTGGTTTGCGCCGTATGTCCTAAAGCTTCACACACGTGGCTTGTGCTCATCAACCAGCTTCTGCCATTCCACGGACAGACCAGCCTTTTTCCTTTCCATTCGCCATAAATATTTGACATCGGATCAGTTAAGCTGGATGAAGGCACGGGAAATTCAGTCCAAAATTCATTGGGATTGAACAGATGGTCATTGAGCGCAGCTAAGTGTTTTGGCGAAATCAGATCTGTGAAAAAGGGATAGAATCCGGTTGCTGCCATTGCTGATGATTTTTTCGCTGTTTTAGGATTGAAATCTACGAAAAATTTCAGCGAGTCATTCCACATGAATTTTTTTATCGCATTACCTGTCGCTCTGGCTTGGTTTCGCCAATATTCTGCCTGATCTTTTTCATGTAATTTATCCGCCATCCATGCCAGATTTTTTTGCAACTCATAAATGTAAACAGAAGCATCAACGCCTTTCAATTGAAAACTTTTACCCTCGTCTGCTTTCGGGTCAGCAAATAGGTAGCGGTTCATAAATTCTTGTCCCGTTTCCCATTGATTCAAAATATCGTAGAGATGCATGTTTTCTTTGTCGCGTTGTTGCTGGAAATATTCAGCGTAACGGCTCAGAGCTTGATAAGCCTGAAACAGTAAATTTTGATTCGGCGAAACGCGATGGAGTTCTCTGATTGCTCGTCCCCAATTTGCATGGTAAAATGCACCGTTTTCTTCCTGTAATCCCGTACGGATGATGCCCGGAAAACTGCCGTCCGGATTTTGATTTTTTACAAAATTTAAAAACGATCCCATTGCCGCTATTGGATCGTGCATCCAGCGCAGGTCAAGAATGTGAGCTTGCGCGGAATAGCTGATTTGATGGCGAAACCAGCCAGCGTTGATTCCCTCAAAGACACAGGGATATGGTAGGTTGAATTCGCCTTCTGTATCGACCATATTTAGACGCAAACCATACCAGCGATAGTAATAATATTTTTGAAAATACGGGTCAGAACAAGTGAATTTCGGAACCGATTCAAAAAATTCCTGCCAATTATCAATGCTTGCCTGAATCGGATTTTCAATATTACGCACGGTGTCAAATCCGTCAATTGCCGCTTGCTCGGAAGGGCCAACTGCACAGAACGCTTCAAATGATCCCGTGGAGTTAGGCAGGATTATCAGGTCATAAGAAAGCGCTGCATAAAGCAGTCCATTAAAATGTGTTTTATGAATTCGCGGATCATAATTATTTTCATTGGGCAGACCAGTATCAGTCATTTTCTCAAAAAAAGGGGTCAATCTCCAGTGAGGAAAAATCCAGGTTCGCGACGAGACGTTGATGGTTGTGGAATTGGCAAAATCTTTTGCCCCTAAAGAAAAGCCAATTTTTTTGTTTAAACGGGCTTTGCTGTCGCGGTACACGCGTTCCCACGAAATCCTTCCCCGTGCCGGAAAAATTTGTCTGATGTAATTTGCGTTTTTGCTTTCTTCCGGAAAATCAACATTGGTGTTTGTTTGAATATTCTGGCTCGTCCAGACGATCACATGCAGTCGCCGAGTTTTGTCGCCTAAATTTGCGATGCGAAATTGGGAGACAAGTACATCTTCAGGCAGCAATGCTTTCTCTTCCCAAAAGTGCAAATCATTTTGTCCGTGGTATTCGATAGTCAGATGACTGGGAACCCAGGTTTGCGAGGCAAATTCAAGTGGAATTTCTTTTAAATTTTCATCGAGGAAAGTAATTGTAAAAAGCGGCTCAACTTTTTCATCCAGAAAACAGCCATGATCCCAAAAGCCCGGAGAATGGAGAAAACGCGGGTATTCCGGCGCCCAGACAAACATTTTCCCTCCGCCAAGGAAATGTTTATCCTGGCGTTGGAGTTGTTCTTCAAAGTTTTGAGCGGGTAAATTTTGATTCCAAAAAACAAGGGCAGCAACAAACAGAATTGCTGCAAATCTTCCGAAAGATTTCATGATTCCGTTCCAATTCATTATCGAAAGTAGAGCATCATCGAGGATTTGACCGTCATTACGGAAATAACAAAACAGGCAATGGTCAAGACGATCAGTATGGCGGCAATTTTTCTCAATGTCATGGATTCATGTTTTGCTTCTTGATAGCCTAAAATATTCCCTGAAACATAACCACCGATGAAACCGCCCAAGTGCGCCAGATTGTTAATCCCTGGCATGAAAAAACCGAACAGGAATAAGATCACTGCCCATGAGAGTAGCTGGGGATAAAGGTATTGTCCAAATGTGCCGCCTCGGGCTCTGCCATAATAAATCAAAGCACCGAGCAACCCGAAAATTGATCCAGAGGCGCCGATAGTTGGCGCGCCTGTTAAGGCGTTGGACAGGACAAATCCGAATACGCCGGAAATTGTAAAAATCAAAAAAAAGCGCGATGTTCCGAAAATTTGCTCCACCATGGGCCCTAATTGTTTCACCCAGAGCATGTTGAATAAAATGTGCAGTAATCCGCCGTGCAAATAGATGGCAGTGATTAAAGTCCAGTACTGGCCGCCATACATTGAAGGCGCACCCGTAATACCCAAGATAACAAGAGCTTTCCAGCTTGGACTGAAAAGATTGAAAATTCCGCCCGATGGTCGCAAAATTGCTCGCGGATCGACGATTAACGCGATAACATACAATGCGACGCTGAAATAAATGATGGCGTTTACTATCGTAATTTTGGAACCAAAAATTCGCTGAATGAATGAGTGCATGCCGAATTTGCCGGGATTTTTTAATCCGCAGTAATAACATTCTTCGGCATTGGCGCTGATAAGTTTACCGCAGTTGGGACAAATAATCGCTTTTTTTACCGTTCCTGACAATCGCTACCTCGTCTCTTAATTCCCCGAAATTACCGGAAATTGATGAATAATAATTTTCTCCTGTGTATCATTAAATTTGATGACAGAGACTCTGTTATGATCCCAGCACCATTCGCTGTGCCGTAATAAATGATGTCGCTGGATCACGAATCTCACTTCCGCACCCGGCTTTGCACGAAATAACGCTAATCGTGACAGCTCAAAAGTAATTTTGAGTCGCGCTGCCAGCCAGGATGCAATAATAAAAATCAGATACTTGTTTTTTCGGGAGTTTTTCATTGTATTTAAATTACTAATAATTTTAGGATTTGTTCCTCAATTGAAAATAGCATCACTGATAGTGCGCTTCGCTTCACTGGCGAAGCACACTGAAAAAATTATATTTTTTCAAAAAACATCTTTTCTGCAAAGACCTCCTGAAAATCCAGCCGCGAAGAAAGTTCGATGTACTCGGTTTGCCGGATAATTTTTTCTGCTTCGTCGCGTTCTCGTTTAGAAAGCAGAAATTTCTTTGCCCCAAGGCTGGCAGCGTTGCCGACATATTTTACTCTTTCCAGCGGTACGTTGGGAATCAAGCCAATGGCGCGGGCATTATTTTTATTCAGGTAACTGCCAAAAGCACCGGCAATAAGTATTTCTTCAATGTCGCTGGTGGAGATGCCTAATTCTTTGCACATAATTTCAATGCCTGCTGCGATAGCACCTTTTCCCAGTTGCAATTCACGAATGTCCTGCTGAGTAATTTGTACCGCTACTCTGTCCTGGCGATTGGTATCGGCGATATTGAATGCGATCTTTTTCTCGGCGGAGACAATTTTTTCTTGCAGCCAGTCGGGAAATTTTGCCGTTTCTTCCACGACAATTCTGCCTGTTTCGTTGATAATCCCAACACGCAAAAGCTCGGCAACGGCATCAACCAGCGCTGTACCGCAAATTCCTTTGGGATCAGTATCGCCGATAACGTGATAAAAAACCTGATCATTGCCGAGGGTTACTTTGTCTATAGCCCCTTCGGTCGCGCGCATTCCGCTGCTAATCTGTCCGCCTTCAAAAGCAGGGCCTGCCGCTGCTGAGCAACAAAGAAGCCGCTCTTTATTGCCAAGCACAATCTCTCCGTTTGTGCCAATATCAATTCCCAGTGTGATTTTGTCTGCTTTGTGAATTGAACTTGCCAGAATAAAGCCGACAATATCGCCTCCGACATAGCCGGAAATATTTGGCAAGGTGACCACGGAACCGCGCGGTTGAATGGTAATTCCCAATTCTTCAGCGTGAAATCTTTGACTTTGCCGAAAGGCTGGAATATATGGCGCTTCTGCGATATATCGTGGCGAAACGCCTAAAAATAGATGATTCATAATCGTATTGCCAGCCAGACTTAATTCATAAATTTCCCGAAAGCTGACTGATGATTTTTCGCAGAGTTCATCGATGATTTCATTGATGGATTCGACGACGCTGCTCTGCAATTTGCCCAATCCGCCGGGTTCGGACGTAGCATATTTTACCCGGGAAATTACATCGGCACCATGTTTCGCCTGCGGATTTGTACGAGCGGCAATTGCCAAAATTTCACCGTTGTACATATTCACAAGGGAACCGACAATCGTTGTGGTGCCCAAGTCAAAAGCAACGCCAAACAGTCGCTCCGAAGTATCGGAAGATTCAAGCGCCAAAATATGGTTATTTTCTAAAACAACAGTTGCGCGAAATTCATTTTTTCTCAAAAAGGAAGGTAAATTTTGAAAAATTGCTAACGGAAGATCGACTGCATTGTTATCTCCCAAAGCGCTCGTTTTCAGGTTTTTAAAATCATCAATTTGATTCTCAAGAGTCGGTGTCTGAAAATCCACATATTTTTTTTGTAAATGATTGTCAATATCAAAATCAGTTGCCAGATCATAAGTGAGAATTTTCGTCTCTGTGGCTTTCTCTTCGGAAATAGTTTCCACAACCAACGGTGTGTGTACTTTTACCTGACAGGCGAGGTGAACGCCTTGTTCACGTTCGTCTGGTGTTAACCAGTATTCTTCCTGCAGAGTAAACGGTAACTCAACATTGGTGATTTTGACTTTGCATTTGCCGCATTTTCCAATTCTACCGCAAGGCGATGGAATAATGATGTTCGCTTTTTCCGCTGCATCGATGAGATCTGTGCCAGCAGGGACTTTAATAGTTTTATTTTTTGGCTGAAAAATCACAACTATTTCTTCTTCGTTCAAAATAATCCATCCTTCCGTTAGTACACATTCGACATAAAATGATAAATTGAACTTTTGAAAATTTAAAAGATGAAACGCTGCCGTACTAATGTCAATGAGTTGTAGAGAAAAGAGGAGTTCAGCTTTCTCTGTGCCTGTTTTTCATCTTTGGTATCTTTGACCACTCGAAAAACTTTTACTGCAAATTCTCCCTGTACTGTCTGATTGTTCGAATTTGTTGAGAAATTGCACGGATGTGATCGGGACCTGTGCCGCAACAGCCACCGATGATGTTGGCGCCAGCATCGACTAAATCGGGCACCAGTGAAGCCATTTCGTCCGGGCGTTCGGGAAAAATTGTTTCTCCGTCCTGCACAATGGGCAAACCGGCGTTCGGATGCGCGACAATGGGTTTATCCGTTAATTGCCTGAATTCTCGTACAATTTCAACAATTCCAGCTGTTCCATTGCCACAATTTGTACCCAAAATATCCACGCCTTCCCGCGTAAAAAAATTTACAATTTCTTCGACACTGTTTCCCATGAGCGTGCGGTATCCTTTTTTCCCTTTCTCCAAAGTCATGGAGACCAAAACCGGCAAATCGCATACTTCGCGCGCTGCTTTGACAGCACAATTTGCTTCGCCAATGTCAGACATTGTTTCGATTAAAATGGCATCAGCACCGCCTTCAGCCAGCCCCTTTATCTGAATCTTAAAATTTTCAATCATCTCTTTTTCTGAAACGTCACCGATTGGCGCTAAAAATTTTGATGTGGGGCCCACAGATGCCAAAACAAGCACGGTGTCTCCGGCAGCTTCCCGGGAAATTTTTGCCGCAGCAAAGTTAAGGTTGTACGCTGAATCAGCCAGCCCAAATAAATCCAATTTAAACGGACTGCCGCCGAAGCTGTTTGTCAGTACAACCTCAGCGCCAGCGGAAATGTATTGCTCCGGAATTTGCCGGACAACATCTGCATGTGAAATATTCCAGGATTCCGGGCATCCTCCCGGAGGCAAGCCTTTTTGCTGCAATAGCGTTCCCCAAGCGCCATCGGAAATCACAAGTGATTTTTCCTTTATTAGATCCAATAGTTTACTCATTATTTCTCTCAGATTAGTTTGTAAGTCTTAAAAATGTTCAAAAATGTTTTCACCTGTTCCAGGAATTCATCATCGTCATCGACATCATATTTATCTGCTAAATCATAGGCGATGGTTTCAATTGATTTTTTCCCCTGGCATTGACGAATAATTTCAGCACCGACTGAATTGGCTCTGATGGAAATTTGTTCATCAGGAAGCTGATAAACAACCCAGCCATTGTCCTGTTCGGTAACCATCACTTCTTTTTTTAATCTGGGCCTTTCTTTGGCGATGGTGAAATCCTCCTCTTGATTGCGAAGTGCGCGATAGGAAATTGTCGCATCAATGGAGCAGACGATTTCTCCCAGTTTCATTACTTCTTTAGCCATCTAACTTTAACCCTTTCAACTTTCTTATTTCTTTATTTCCCTGCTGCCAGGTTTGACGAGGGGGATACCTTTTTTGCACAGCGGACACTCATCGGGTTGATAAGTAACAACATCCATTTGCAACAATGAGGAGTGAGGAAAGTCAAATTTTACCTTTCCCTGGCTGCGGTCAACCAAAAATGAGATGCCGGCAATTTTTCCTCCGAGCTCTTGCACAAGTTGAATAACTTCTTTGACAGAACCGCCGGTTGTTACTACATCTTCAACCACGACAACTTTTTCTCCCTGTTTAATGGAAAAACCGCGCCGTAATGTCATTTTGCC
>NATN01000219.1 GCA_002085355.1 Candidatus Zhuqueibacterota bacterium 4484_87
AAGCAAGTGTAGGAAATATTTAATTTCAAATAAATAAAAATATTTTTTACAATCCAAGTTGTTTTTGAAAAGATTAGCATTCAAACAAGAACTAAACGGCGGGGGGGGGGTATTCATATTTTCCTCCAAAAACTGTCTTTTCTTTTGAATTTATAACTAAATATAAAAAAAGCAGAAACAAAATGCAAGCAAAAAATTATTAGGTTTATAAAATTTTTTGTGATTTTTTCGTAATTTTAAGGAAGCCTTCTTTTCTTAATTTCAGGGTCTAAATATCGAGGAATGCGAGAAACGAAAATTTTACCTATCTATTCTTCCAACAAAGTATCCGGCATAGTGGTCGTCAAACGAAATATTCTCCCCTGCATATCCGTACCGATGACATTGAGCGAATCCAGCGGGATTACATTATTGACCAAAGTGACTCCCACGCGAAATCTCCAATCCAATTTTCCGTTATCCGAATTTAACGAATAAACATAGCCGTGCTGTGTGCCAAAGAAAATGCGATGTCTTTTCTCAACAATAACAGAAGGATCGATATCATAACCGAAACCAGCGTCTTTCGCCCATTTCCAGATCGGTTTTTTGGGCCAGGTGTAAGCGCAAACAACAGTGTCCTCCATCGTCTTGGCAAAAATAGTCCCGCCATGCTCGGCAATTCCCAGACTCTCGCGTACGCGATAGCGGTTGCTTCGCCAGACAGTTTTGCCGGAATCTATGTCAATTGCCGTCAGATAGCGATCCGGAGCAGCTATAAAGACTTTATTTCGCGCGCCCACCGGATAGCAGGCAGCCGGACTGAACAATTTTCCGGGTCTTCCCTCATTCCACTTCCACGCCAAAGAGCCGTCAGCAATATTCAGGGCATACAAATTTTTATCCCAGGCGCCGAAGATCACTTTGTCTTGATAAATTAGAGGCTTGCATTCCACAAAATCCTTCACATCGGAAAATTTCCATAAAAGCTTGCCTGTTTTCAGGTCAATCGCGCGAAAATTCCCATCGCTCGCCCCGCAGTAAACGACTCCTTTTTCTATTTTCGGAGAAGCAACTACCGGTGCATCCGTGCGAAATCTCCAGTTCACTTCACCGTCAACAACGTCCAGACAATAAATATATTGATCCGCCGAGCCAAATACGACTTTCCCGTCTGCAATTTCCGGCTGGGAAAACACACTGCCTCCGGTTTCATATTGCCAAATACGGCTGCCGTCATCTACATCAAAGGCATAAACAGTACCGCGGCTATTGCCAACAACTACATAATCAGCCCAAACCGCCGCGCCACTCGCGATGGTATAAAATGTTTCATAAAGCCATTTTACTTTGATTTGCGGGAATTTTGCATTTTCCGAAAAATCCGGTCTTTCCACTTTTGTTGAATCGAACGCCATTCTGACATCTCTGCCCTGACGATACCAGCAGGGCTTTCTTTTTTCCCCGGGATTTTTTTCGCAAAAGCGAATGGAATCCGGCGAAACTTCGACAATGTTATACCCCACCGGACTTTTACCCCTTTTTAAATTTGCTCTTCCCATCACACCGGGGAGCCCTTCGAAATTATATGCTCTGTTCCTGTGCCCATGACCCAACAGGACAATTTGCGTGGCATACTGTTTCAGCAAATCCAGAACTTCAAACCAATTGGATATTGACGAATTCAGCGGATAATGAGTGATAAAAATGATCGGTTTTTTATGTCCTATGTCTCGCAATTGTTCTTTCAGCCAGCGCACATCCTCCGGTGAAAAACAGCCGTCTCCCATGCGCATAATTGGTCCCTGATGAATGGCAAGAAATTCAATGCCGTTTTTCGAGAAACGAAACTTGTCATCTCCCCATAACTTCAGAAATGTCGTACAACCGGACGGAGACCATTTTGTATCGTGATTCCCGGGTATGATGAAATACGGCTTTTTCAGTGAATCGAGAATTGACTTTGCCAGTTTCAATTCATCATCGCTGCCGGTTTCAGTCACGTCGCCGGAAATGATGGTAAAATCTATTTTTTCATTTAAATTAATATCACGGACCGATTCCCAGAGATACTTATCTGCATTGGCACTTCCCACATGGGTGTCCGTCAGCCAGGCGAAACGAAATGACGATTTTTGCTCACAAGAGAAAAAAATGAGAAAGGCGAGAGACAGTAGAAAGATTTTTAATATTTTTTTCATGTCATCATTTGATTTAGAGTTTCAAATTAAGGGTTCAGAGTTCTTTGTTTGTAATTTACTGTTTAAAGTTGACGTGGGAGCTGCCAGGCGATTTTTTTGACAGTAAAATTTATCGGTAAAATTGCCCGATTCCGGATCAAAAAATTAAAAATCAAACTTGAAGCTCGAAACTTTAAACTCTGAACTATAGACTAAAATTCACTTTTTCCCCTGCATTATTCCTGCGTAAAATTTATCAGGTAACATTTTCCCTGCTTTGGCGATGAGGGATAACCGTTTGGGAAAATGAATTTCCGGTTTCTCCTTTTCCAAGCCGCGAATGATAATTTTTACGGCATCTTCCACAGCCATTAAAAAGGGCATGTGATAATTATTTTTATCAGTCATTGGGGTTTTGACAAAGCCTTACTCGAAGCATACGGGGCAGAACGAGGCATTCCCCGAGTGCCAGCCAGACTGCCGACCGCAGCAATCATGCCGCTATTTCGCTCCATTATTGGCGGCAAAAGATGACGCAAAAAATAGATCACGCTGAAAAAATTCACACGAAAAATGTGCTCAAAACGATCGACATCGATATTTTCAACATCAAACATGCCGCCGACACCTGCATTAAAAATGAGTACATCTGGGAGTAAATTATCAGATAATATTTTTCTACAAACTTTTTCAACGGATGCTGCTTCGGCGACGTTGCACGAAAAATATAAATGGGGCGCTTCGGCTAAAGCAAGCGTTGCAACAAGTTCCTTGAGCAATTTTTCTCGCCGGGCAATTAACAACAGCCGGTTCCCGCGTCGCTTTTATTTTTTCGTCGAAAAATTTCTTGCTGTACAATTTTCAAACGTTCCCTAATGGGCAATTTCTGCGTGCACAATGTTTCGCACAAACCGCAATCAATACAGCGTGCGGCGTAATCCTCTTCCAGAGATAGCCCCCAGTGCAAACCAACGCGAGTGATGAAATAGTCGGAATTGAGCTCCAAATGGTTGTAAGATTCCATGAGCTGCGGTAGCGGAATCTCCACCGGACAATAGTCGCAATAGCGACAACTGGTGCATAATTTATCAAATGAACGGTTTAATCCTGATTTAATATTTTCAATTTGTTCAGATGAAATTGGCTTAAATCCTTCAACTGCGGAAATTGCCTCTGCCAACTGTTTTTGATTGGCAAAACCAACCAGCGCCACTGTTATTCTCGGGTCATTGATCAAAAATCGCAGCGCACCTTCTACAACAGTTTCATTCTCCTGAGTGCGAACAAAATCGAATCGATCCGAATGATTAGGAATGATGCCGCCTCCTAATGGATTCATCACCACAACGCCGCGTTTCAGCAAAGCCGCTGTGGCAACGCCATGATCCCGATAAGCAAAATTCATTGCAGAATAGCCGAGCAAAACGCCCTCAAACGGATAGTCGCGCAGCATATCGCCGATGTCTTCACCTGTCATGTGCGTGGAGACGCAGATGTGCCGAATGAGGCCTTCCTCTTTCAATCTTTCAAACTCGCGAAGCACATTTTTCGCCTTCCTGCGCTGATAAGCATCAGGTGTCAAAATCGCCCACACATGATAAAAATCGATGTAATCGAAGTCCATTTTTTTGAGCGATTTTTCCAGATCCTCCCGCACTTTTGTCGGGTCTTCCTGCAAAGTTTTTGTAGAGACGAAAAAAGGTCGCTCTTTGCGGGTCTTTTTCATTTCCTTGAATGCAATGCCAAAAATTTTTTCAGACTTGCCGTAAAGAGGCGCCGTGTCAAAATAATTAATGCCATTTTCATAAGCCTGCAACACTAATTCGGCTGAACCGTCCAAATCATCCTGATTTTCAAAACGCATGCCGCCGAATCCGATTACCGAAAGTGCAATTCCCGTTGAACCATATTCACGATAAATCACCCGCCAAATTTCCCCTTCCATATTTTTCACATGTTCTAATTTGTGCGACCGCCACGATCAATCGAAGCGAAAAAAGCGAGCTACTCAACAGTAACTTGCCTCAAAAAAATCATTCATATCAATCTGAAATAATATAACAAACTTCTCTCTGATAAGCAATTAAATACTTGAAAAAGTCGAAATTATTTTGTATTGTATGCCTGACTTCTCTTTGATTTTAACAGAATTTTCAAACAAAACGGAGAAAATGATGTCTGATCGCGTTTCTTTGACAATCATTGGCGCCGGAGTAGTCGGCTGTGCCATCGCTTACAAATTATCTTCCAAATTTGAAGACATAGTTGTCGTCGAAAAAAACTCAAAAGTGACCGCTGAAAATCAATCTTCGAGAAATTCTGGGGTCATCCATTCAGGAATCTATTATCCGCCTGATCGGGGAAAATTAAAAGCCCAACTTTGTATGCCAGGAAACGAGCAGTTGTACGAATTTTGCAAAGAATTCAATGTGCCACACGCGCAAACCGGGAAGTTGGTCGTTGCTGCGAAAGAGCAGGAACTCGACTACTTGGAAGATACCATGCGTATCGCCCGTGAAAATAAAGTGCCGGGAGCGAAACTGCTTTCCGCGGAAGAAGCGCAAAAAATGGAGCCCAATATTCGTTGTCTGAAAGCTGGCTATTTTCCAACTTCGGGCATTGTTGAACCGACTCAACTCATTCATAAGCTCTATTCGTTAGCAGCAAATGCGGGCGTATTTTTTCTTACCGGAACAGAAGTTGTAGGAGTGAAGCCTCTAACTGATGGTTTTGAAATTCATACCATCAGCGGCAGTCAAAAAGAAATCTTCGAAAGCGATCTGGTCATTAATGCCGCCGGACTCTATTCCGACAAAATCGCCCGTATGGTCAATCCGGATTCGCCTTACGACATTTTGCCCATTCGCGGTGAAGCTGCGAAATTTTTCAAAAATAAACGCGCTGACATTCACCACGCCGGGATGAATATCTATCCCACGCCTTACGCGATTTATCCCAACGGGAAAAAGGCTGACGTGCCATTTGCGGAATACAAAAAATTATTCACCGAAAAAAAAGTGCTCAAAACCGTGGGCGTTCATCTGACTCCGACTTTTGACCTGATCAACAATGAATATCAAATCGGGAATCTCGTCACCATCGGGCCGGCGACGCAGCGAGTTGATGAACGGGAAAACTTTTCCGAAAATTTGCTGCCGCCGGAACACTATCTCGAATTTGTCAAATCATTTTTCCCCAATTTAACGTTGGAAGATATTTCATTGCATCAGGCAGGCGTCCAGGCAAAATTGGTGCAACAGTACGATTGGGTCATTCAGCCAGATGAAAAATTTCCCCGCTGCATTCAACTCATCGGCATTGATTCGCCGGGATTGACTTCCTGTCTGGCAATCGCCGATTATGTGAAAGAATTAGTTGAAAGCATTTAATTGGGGAATTTGGCTTTCAATGAGCAATCAAACGACAGTACCATTTACTGACAAAACCATTTCTTACGTACAAAATATAAAAAAAACCAACATTGCAAAAACTTTGACTATTAGAGTTGAGCGCTAAAATCATTCATTCCGCATAAAACTCTTTGGAAAAATCGGCTTGTCGCTGTTAAAAATGCGTTCAAACTCCGGCGAAATTGCGCGTAAAAACGGCGTAAATTTTTCCGGCGAACGCACGCGACTGAAATAAGTGTAGTTCGGATTGACGCTCCCGCCTTTGCCGGAAAAATATTCCGTATTGAAATTGATGCCATTGGTGCTGCCCTGCGTTGACCAATAGTAAATCCCCATGGGTTCGCCGTTGATATCTCTGACCCAATCGATGAAAATCACCGAATGCCCCGAACCGGAAGTCCGCCATAACTGGACAAAATCGCCGGGGCGCACTTCATCCCAATCGGTAATTTTATCTCCCAGCCCGTAAAATTCCATGCCCACGCCGGGGCCGTCTCCCCAGGTTGATTGCACAAACCAGAGGTATTTCAAATAGCGCATGTCTCCGGGCGTCAAATTGTTCAAATCTTCGCCAGTGCGCAAATCAGCATTCAACTGTTCCACCGCTCGAAAGAACACTTCGTAGGTCAAACCGCAGCAATAACAACTTTTGCTGCCGTCAGGATTTGCCCGGGCGATGCGTTCTGATTTGTAAAACAGGTCGCGCGTTACTCCGTCGTAAGTGTCCACCCATTTGTACGGATGCGTTCCGTCGCGCGGATATTCGTGCAAAATGTCCAGCACATAAGCATTGACATCGATGTCTTCTGGATACCAGACAATCAATTGGGCAGAATCGGCTACTTCGATTTGCCTGTCATCAATAAGCTTCACGTACAACATTTGGTTGAGCGTGTCGCTCGGCAAGCCGATTATTTTCCCGTCTGTAAAATTGAAATCCGCTGGCAAAGACGAGATTAATTGCAACTGATAATCTCCAATGCAATTTTTTATCCGCAGTGAATCTTCGTAATCCACCCCCACGAAACCGTAACGCAATTTATCCATCGCCAGTCCCAGTCGAGGACTGATCTCGAAATATGCCATTCCATAGGTGACATTGGGCACACCGATTTCCTGAATTTGCAGCCATACAGGAGATTTTGAAACGTGAAAATAAGTGACCTCAACCAGACTGTCGGATGTGAATTCCCAGTGGATTTCCGAATCTTTGGCTTTTAAAGTAAAAGGCTTTTCAAAATAGATATTCAACGTATCGGTAATCGATTCGCCACTCATCAGGGAAAGCGTATCAGGTCTCTCGCGCAAAAACGGGAAAACATGAACCCGAATGTTTCCCAGGTCCAATTCAGCCATAGTTGGGTCATAATTCAGCACAAGGGTTGTGTCTTGAAGATCACGATCGGAAATTTTCAGCTCCAATTGATTGTCCGCAATTTTCCCCAACCTTTCCGGAAAGTACATCTGTCCGTTTTTCGGAAAAGCAGCCGCTGTATTCAACAGACACATTTTGCGAATTTCAGTGATGCCGTTGTAACGGAAGCGATAAAAATAAGTCCCGGCGCGGCATTGGTTACCGATCTCGTCTCTGCCGTCCCAAAAAACAGCATGAATACCTGCTCTCTGCGCTCCCGTCTGCAATGTTCTCACCTTTTGTCCCAGCACATTAAAAATCTCCAGCGTCACAACTCCCCCTGCAGGCAAAGCGTACTGAATTTTCGTTATGCAGGAAAACGGGTTGGGGAAATTTTGTCGCAATTGATAATTTTCAACAGTTGCAGGTCTTTCCTCTACTCCGGTGACAAAATCCAACTGAAATGCCCCCTGTTCATCGGTGTAAGTCCTGCCGATTTGCCCGTTATCAAAAAACAGCTCTATCCTTACGCGATGCATTTTTTCAGCCGTGCCTCTGCCGTTTATTAATTTGCCTGTGATAACATGACTTTGCCCAAAAACATTGACGAAAAAAACAAATAACGCTAAAATCAATATTACTCTTTTCAAACTTTTCCCTCCGCACAGATCGATTGAGAATCGTCGACATTTTTTAATTTAATCAAATCAAGTTACGAAATTGTGGAATATAATTCAAGTTGAAAATTAGGGAATTTAAAAATCCAGAAGACTTGAAAAGAATACAATCCTATCACGGCGCAATGATTTTGAATTATTTTCAATTTTTTATTGAAAGTTTGACTTTTATTTCATAAATTAGAACATCTTTTTTCTCATATTCAATTGATTGCCCGCACAAAATTGTTGATGGTAAAATTTTTTATAAATTTGTGAAAGGTCGCCTGCCATGCCAGAACTTTTTCATAAAAAGATAACCGAATTATTAAAAACAGACCCTCGTTTTGTGGACGAAGACGGTGAATTGGTAAAAACAGCAGTAATCGACGGAGCCTGGAAAATTGACAGGGATTTGATCAAATTGTTAATTTCCGATGA
>NATN01000220.1 GCA_002085355.1 Candidatus Zhuqueibacterota bacterium 4484_87
TGGAACAGAATTTCAATTTATTGATAAGTTTCAATTTTACGGTTCTGTTTTGCAATATAAGCTGGAAGAAACTTCCCAATCCGACCGAAAAAAGGAACAGCAAGTTATTCAAATAGAGACGCCGATGCCGCATGAATATTCACTGTCGCAAAATTCACCCAATCCGTTCAATTCATCCACTTCTTTCCGATTTGAGATTCCACGCGCAACGCATGTTGTGGTTGAGGTTTATAATATTCTGGGCAAGAAAGTCAAAACGCTGGTAAACGAACGCCGCGAAGCAGGATTTTACACCGTCTTTTGGGATGGCATTGACGACAATGGGGAACAGGCGGGCAGCGGAATTTATTTTTATCACATGACAGCGGATCAGTTTCATGCAACACACAAAATGATAGTAGTGCGTTAGCAGACGGCTGCTACGTTACGACGTGTCTACCTTTCCCAAAGACCGGAGAGCGCATATTTCAATTTTCGAAATTTGCGAAACATTTGCCCCAAATTTAAGTAAAAATATAAAATTCCTCTGCGAAATTTCCCCCTGCAATCTAATCCACCATATTTTTAACGAAAAAAGGAGAAAACAATGAAACTGTCTCATCTGCTCATCGTTTTTCTGCTTTTTCCAGCTTTATTATTCTCTCAGGTAAGAATCACCGGAAAAGTCATCGGCGTTGACGGAAAACCGCCCACTTTGGCGCATGTGCATCTGAAAAACATTGATCTGAATGTGAGCGATGTCCTCAAAACCGAGAAAGTGAAGCCGGATGGTTCCTTTGAGATCACTGCCGATGAGGTCGGAGCTTACTATCTGTTGTTCACTGCAGTGAACCATGATTATTCAATGGTGCCGTTGATTATCGAAAGAGAAATAGAGCCTGTCCATCTCACGATAAAATTGGCATCCCTGCCCTACAAAGAGAAATTCGACGAAGTGAAAATTACCGGCGACTGGAACGATTTCAGTTTTAAAAATCCGGAAATTATGACACAGCAGTCAGACGGGACTTTTATTTACGAAAGGGATGTCGAGGCTGACACTCTTGCTTATCAATTGCTCGGTTTGACAAAAAGCCCGCGCAGCGTCAATGGTACTCAATCGGATCGCTACATCTACGATGGCGGAGGAGATTATCGATCAATAGTAAAAGTAAACGGCGGGAAAGCGAAAATTAAATTTGACCCTGAAAAAATAACGCATGTTCCTGCAGAGAAAAATGTCGTTGAAGTGACTTTTGAAAACAACAAAGATTTTCAGGACATGTGGGCAATGCACAGCCTTGTGAGCGAGCACGGCAAGAAATATCTCAATGGAATGAGCGAATACCGTAAAACGCATGAGGACGTTAAAGGTTACACGTATGATTGGAACCCTGTAATCGAAGTTTTGAAACAAAAATTTGAGAGTGACGCACCTCTTTTGGTGCGGCAATTTGCCGGGTGTGAGCTGGCGACGCTTTTGATGTATCGCGCGAAGGTTGATTCAACCATACTTGCCAAAGTGGGGGAGATGTTACCTTACGAGTCCCCACTATGGGCGATGAATAGCAATTTGCCCATGATGATCCATCGCGGCGGAGATTATTTGCCGCAACTTTTGGAGCAATTGAAAGAGCGAAATCCCATACGAAAAGTCAGGGCGACTGCATTGTCCACTTTAACACTGATGGCAGATTATAAAGGTGAGAAGGAAAAAGCAAAAAGATATTACGCTGAATTAAAAGAAAAATATGGCGATGTGAGGGAAGTCGAGTTTGCGCTCAAAAAGCTCGACCCCAACAAAAAAATTAAAGTTGGCGCAAGAGTGCCTGATTTTGAGGTGCAACTGCTGGATAGCGAAGAAAAAATTTCTGCGAAAACCCTTTTGGGAAAATATTATTTGTTGGATTTCTGGGCGACATGGTGCGGCCCCTGTGTCGGGGAGATGGAAAATTTGCACAAGGCTTACGAACAATTCAAAGATAAAGTGCAATTCATCAGCCTCTCGCTGGATTTTCAAAAGGAAAAAATTGCCGAATTTCGGGCAAAAAAATGGAATATGCCCTGGATTAATGCTTATTTGAATGAAGACCCGAATAAAGACGTAGCAAAAATTTTCGAGGTGATGGCAATTCCCCGGCCGATTTTAGTGAATCATCAGGGAATTATTGTCGCGATGGAAGGTGATTTGAGAGGAGCAAAACTCATCGACACATTGACGAAGTTCGTGAAATGATTTTTTGCCGAATGCGGGAAAACATCCTCGCTTATTCATCTGTGCAATTTGTGCGGATGTTTTGTCTTTTCACCTGATGAAAATAATTAAATTTTGAATTATACCGAGGAGGTCTGCCATCAATCGTAGTGAAATAAAATTGGAATCATTTTTTCTGTTGCCAATTGCTACCTGGGCGAATCAGTGGCTTTTATTGACCAGCGGAGATTTTCGAGCCGGAATGTACAACACAATGACTGTCGCCTGGGGCAGTTTCGGCGTGATGTGGAATAAACCATTCGCTCATGTCGTCGTCCGACCGACACGCTTTACATTTGAATTCATGGAAAAATTTGACACGTTCACTTTGACAGGCTTTCCTGAAAAATTTCGAGACGCACTTACTCTGTTGGGCACAAAATCGGGCAGGGATGGCGATAAAATATCGGAAGCGGGTTTGACTCCCATTGCAGCAACGAAAGTTGCTGCGCCCGCTTTCGCAGAGGCTGATTTGGTTGTTGAATGCCGGAAAATTTATTGGCAGGATTTTGACCCGGGACATTTTCAGGATAAAAGTATCGACGAAAACTATCCGCTGAAAGATTATCATCGCATTTACTTTGGGGAGATTATTTCAATCCAGGCGACAGAGCGCTATTCCCAGCCACGAAAAAATGAGGAATGAGATGAGAAAATATGAGATTTTTTATTTGATTGGAATTTTACTCATTATTTTTAGTTTGGCATATTATTTCATTTCATCGACGCCAGGGGTTTTGGCGCCGGACGGAACGATGGCAAATCTCACAGGAGAAAAAGGCCAGGTCGATTCTACGATTGCCCTGGACGATGCAGTCTCGGCTTTTTTTGAAAAAGAGCGAGCCGAAAAGAGGAGACTACTTTGGTTCACGATCCCGATTGGCGTTTTGCTGCTCGGGGCAGGTGTGAGAATAAAACGAAGAATTGAAGGCCCTGATCTTTTTATTGATAGAGATGAAGACGATGAGGATTTTTGAGGTTGAAAAATCGAGTATCATTTTACATGTTCTATAATTTCATAAATCGCGACTCCAAAAGCGACAGAAACATTGAGCGATTGCTTTATTCCGAACATGGGGATTTCCACTGCCAAGTCCGCTAATTCGATGACTTCATCGGATACTCCTGTAATTTCATGCCCGATTACCAGGCACAGCGGAAAATTGTATTCAGCCTGATGAAAATTTTGCGGCGCGTCGGTGTGCTCCAGCACCACAATGTGGTACCCTTGAGATTTGAGTTGCTGCACTGCCTGTTCAGCAGACGACACATATTCCCAAGGCACACTTTTTTCCGAACCCAATGCTGCTTTTTGAATTTCCGCCCGAGGAGGTGTTCCTGTGATCCCGCAGAGATACAGTTTTTCCACGCCGGCGGCATCCGAAGTTCGGAAAATTGAACCCACGTTATGCAAACTGCGGATATTGTCAAGCACAACGCTCACGGGTCGTCGCGAACGATTTTGGACTTCAGCCAATGAAGGGGATGATTGAATTTTGTCAAGATAGTTGATCTTTTTCATTGTAAACTTCTTCGATTCTCAGCAAATTGTTTGCCAGCATAAACAGCACATTACGAACCAAATCGCGGATTCACCACGTTGCTGTAGATTGATCCAAAAGTGTAGCCCACACCGATTGAAATTGAGTAATTGTACTGGGTCGCCAATTCTTTTCGATGCAATAAAATTTCTTCTTCGGATGCGCCTTCGCTGGAGAGAGCCAACTGATCATGGATACGTGAAATCCTTCCCCGTACGCGCAGCGAGAGTCCCTCGAATAAGCGCAAACTGAAGTAGGTGTTAAATTGCAATTTATTTTTGGAAAAATCATGGAAATAATGAGAGCCTCTTAACGTTGTGGAAATTGATCCCCATTTGTCTTTAATTTCAAAAGTGGCGGATAATTCCTGCTTCATCAGTTTTTCTGACCATTTATCGTAGATTGTTTTTTCATAATATTTGTTTTTTGAAAAGCCCAACAAATACAAAAAACGCAATTCATGCCGTGTGGATTCTGAATAAGGATAGTAATTATATTCGATGGCTGGTGCGATGCCTATGCCGAGTTTTGTGTTTGAGTAAATGGATGAATTCACCGATGTAAAACCGCCAACAGACCAGTGGTCTGTGATGCTCTTGACGATCATTCCAAAAAATCGTTGGGAACGAGTGATGCTTTTGTAAATACTGCCACTGATATCGTACCGGTTCTCGCGATACTCCGAATGAAATGAAAAATGCGTTTTTAGCTCCGGCGTCACACGATCAGCAGAAACGGATCCTTCGAGCGCAATTCGTGTGCGCGATTCTTCACCGTTCAAATCAGTGTCCGTATCAAAATTGAAGACCCAATAATTCCATTTATCGCGAACCGTTTCTTTTTGGGGATTCCTTTGCAATGAGATTTTTATCATGTCTGAAATCGGCGTCTGAGCAGCGTAACGAGCTAATCCGATTTTTAATTTTTGCACAAACATGCTGCGCACTTCATCCCTGGTATGAATCTGGTTCGTCGTCAATTTCAGAGTATCGTTCATACCGGCAAAGTCTTTCTGACCGATAAATGTGAAAGTGTATTCTCTGCCACCGCTTCCATTTCTCTCTGTTGTGACTAAAATATGTACTTGCGCTTCGTTTCGATCACGGACATAATTAACAAAATTTACATGGGTTCTCACATAATCGAAATCACAATGACGGCAATCCAGAAAAATTTTCGGGGCATTTCTCATCAGTTCTTCAATGATATCATCTTTGCTGTTTTCAGTAGAAAATAAATTTGGAACAAACAATAACAGGAAAGCCAAAAAAATCAGTGATTTTTTCATGGAAGGGCCACCTTTGAATAATATCTTCAATTCGCTTTTCTGATTTGTATAAAAAGAAGTTACCATAATATAGAAAATTTGATATAAAAATCAAGTATCTTTTGGAAAAATATTTCTAAAGTTCAATTTTTTGGAAAAGATTTTCCGCGAGAATTATTCACATTAA
>NATN01000221.1 GCA_002085355.1 Candidatus Zhuqueibacterota bacterium 4484_87
ACCAATGGATTTAAGAAAAACCAACTTTTCCAGTGAAAGGGATTCAGGATTTGCTTCGAGAGAGATTTCGCAATCAGCGCTTATGGAAAAAGAAGCTCTGATTGCTTCCAGAAGATTTGCAATTTGTGGCCTTTCGAGCAAGGATGGAGTGCCGCCACCAAAATAGACAGACGTAACCTGCTCATTGCGGAAAATTTCGTTATCAGAATGAAGCCTAATTTCTTTAACTGCTGCATCCACAAATCTTTGCCGGAGGGGTGCTTCATCGACAATGGAGTAAAAATCACAATAACCACATTTTCGACGACAGAAAGGGATGTGCAGGTAGATTCCGAATTTTTTCATTATTTTTATTACTGGGCATTTGTCAGTGGGCTTTGGGCATTGGTCAGAGACAAAATTTCTCTCCAAAACCCGGAACCCGTAATTTGAGACTACGAACCCGAAACTGTTTTTAAACGAAAAACCACGACGAAAAGCCGTGGTTCATCCGAATTAATTAATTCGCAATTTATTTGATCAATTTTGCCAGCCTGCGAAATCGAATTTTTTTATAAAATTTATACAAGGGTACATGGCTATCCCAGGAAAAATAGATGATCAATGCTTCCCCCAGAATATTATCTCTGGGAATAAATCCCCACGAACGGCTGTCTGCGCTGTTATCGCGATTGTCGCCCATGCCGAAAAGATAACCTTCGGGGACTTTTACAGGACCGAAATTGTCATTTTCCATGTTTATTCGAGCGTAGCGCCGAATAGTGTAAACTTTTCCGTTTTCTCGGGTAACTTTGTAATACTTGATATATTCGCCTTCGACCGGATCATATTTTTGTTCAATGAATTCATATTTTCCTTCAGGCTTGCCATCTACATATACAAATCCTTTGCGCACTTCGATGGTCTGCCCCCCGATTGCCATGCAACGTTTGATGTAATCCAATTTTTCATCTAACGGATATTTGAAGACAATGATGTCGCCTGGTTTTGGGTCTTTGACTGCCGGAAGACGGAAATGGGGGATTTTCACGTCGATGAACGGAATCCTGTCCGGTGTGCGCACGCCATAGATGAATTTATTCACTAATAAAAAATCTCCGACCAGCAACGTATCTTTCATAGAGCCGGTGGGAATTCGAAATGCCTGAACAACAAAAATTCTCAGAATGAAAGCAGCAATCAGAGCCACAATAATTGCTTCGGCGTATTCGCGTACGATTCCTTTGTTACGCGCGGGTTTCTTGGTCATTCTTTTCCTCAAGTTTCAACAAAATTTATTTTAGCTTAATTTACAAAACTTTTGCAAATCCGATTTTTTACCGCAAAGCCCGCGCAAAGCTCACAAAGGAAAAATTAATCTTAATATTTTTATCAAACAAGTCTAATGCCTTAAAAATTACTTCAATAAGGCTATTAAAAATCTTTGTGTCCTTCGCGCATACTTAGTGAACTTCGTGGTTAATCTTTGCTGCTTCTCTTGTTTTGAAGAAAAAACATGCTTTTTACAAAAGTTCTGTTAATTTATTTGATTTATACTCGATTATGAATTTTTTGTTCACGGAAAATTAATATTGCCATTCCATACGTTCTAATTTCACTGCTCCTACATTTAGGAAAACCGCAGCCAGCACAACGGCAAGAATTAATTCAACAATGCTGCCCAGAATGACCATGCCCCAGAAGCTTAGTTGTACCCAGGTCGCAAATAAATAAATGAGATATCCAATTCCTCCAAAAATAGCAATGACAAGCAAAATGACAGCGAACATCAGAAATCCGCCTGTTTGCGAGATCATCCGTTTCGGATTATCCCAATCAAATTTGCCGAATTGTGCGCCGATGAACAAACCAGCAGCGGAGAGCGCGGTTGATATTATCACTGAACCGATCAAAGCGACTACAATGATATTTACCGGATGTTTGAAATAAACGCCGACGACTGTCACTGCGACAAGCATGGAAAGTGTGTTCATCAGAAGCGATAGAAAGTATTTTCCCAATAAAGTGTATCGTTGATGTTTCGGGATGAGTTTTGTGATCCAGTAGGATTTTTCCTCGACAGGAATGAGTCTCGATCCCATGGAAACAGCGATCAGGGCACCAAAAAAGGCTATTTTTAAATATGGAGCTAAAATGGCGTGCAATCCGCTTCCGTCTGATTTTTGTATTAATGGGAAAAAAATTAGCATTGCTGTCATCAAGAGCAGATTTGTCATCTGTCTCGAGTCGCGGATGAACAATTTCCAATCGCGATGAAAGATGGCAAAAATTACTGAAGAAAGCTTATTCTGACTTTCTGCATATTTCAGATTGAGGCTTTTTTGTTTTTGCTTTTTCTTTTTCATCATTTTCATCGTTGCTGCGTCAGGCGCGCTTAAAATGCCGCTATTGAAAGCGTGAAAACTCAGTTTGATCACAAAATGATAGATAATATAGAATGAAAGCGCTAAAGGCAAGAAATTTGTCAAAATGAGCAAGAAGTTTCCACTGGCAAATCCTGATAATGATTTTGCTGCCCAGGTGGACGGCAAAATGTAAAACAGGGGATTGTGCGAAATATGAGAGAGTGCTTCAATAGTCTGGGGATTGAAATTCTCCGAACCTGGCTGCAATGTATCAGAACGAAAAATTTGCAATGATGCCCAAATAGCAAAAGAAATGACAGCTAACAAGATGGCGAGCATTTCCCGGGCGCGACGCGGCGGAACGAAACGCACGATCAATAACGCCCCTAAAAAAGCGATGGAAACCGGCAATGCCAAAAATAACAGCGCCGTGATGAGCATGAAAGGGTAGTAGTACCAACCGGCGCCAACAGCGACGCCGTACATGATGAAAGCCGGAAGTCCGGTGAAGAGAAAAAATCCCGAGTTGGCAATAATTGCCTCAATTAATTTATAGTTGAAAATAGAACGTAGCGGGATGGGGCTGGACAAAAGCAATGGCAGGTCCGTGGAAACAAACAAATAGTGAATTGCCATGGTCGCCCCGCTGACGAGCATGAAGATAAAAAATCCTAAGAATGCCAAACCCAAGACCGTTTCTTGCAGCAAGTTAGCCAACTGTCCGTTCGCGGCAAGAGTGGTGAAAATTTCACCGAAAAGAATAAAAAGCGATGCAATTAGCATGAGAAAAGCCAATACGGTGAACGCAATTTGCAGTTTTCGAGAGGCTTTTGTCTTCAGAAAACTGTTGAGCAATGTGCGAATTCTGACTTTCAGCAGGAGAAGTAGATGTTTGCCCGCCATCTCATTTATCCTCCAGATATTTCAGCACTTCGTCATATTCGCTGCCGCCGGTAAGGTCAAGGAAGATGTCCTCGAGAGATTTGTCGTGTTTTTTCGATTTCAGCCGCAATTCTTCCATCGTACCCATGGCGATTATTTTGCCTTTGTTGATGATAGCGACGCGGTCGCACATGGATTCGGCAATTTCCAGAATGTGGGTGGACATGAAAACCGTGGTACCTTTTTGAACCAGCCCTTTGAGCAGATCTTTCAAATTTCTGGCACTTTTCGGGTCAAGTCCCACAGTGGGTTCGTCCAAAAAAAGCACTTTCGGATCATGGATGAGCGCCGCTGCAAGAATGGTTTTCTGTTTCATTCCATGCGAGAAATTCTGGATCAGATCATCAATGCGGTCGCCCAGATCAAACAACTCGATCAATTGATTGAAACGCCGTTGGAAGTTTTCTTTATTCACGTCGTAAACAGAACCAATGAATTGCAAAAATTCCTTCAGCGTAAGTTTCTCAAAAAGCACTGGCGTATCCGGCACCAGACCGAACAATCGTTTCGCTTCCTCTGGCTGGTCCAATAAATCGTAACCTTCGATTTTTATTGTCCCCGATGTAGGACGCAACAGTCCGGTCATCATTTTAATGGTCGTGGTTTTACCCGCACCGTTAGGCCCAAGAAAAACGAACAACTCTTTGTGCACCTGTAGATTGATGTGATCAACTGCTAAAAGTCCGTCATATCTTTTGCTCAAATCAATCGCTTCAATCACTTGCAAGCTCCCAGTTTTGAACCCAATTTTTTATTTAGAATTCAATGCCTTATCTAAATGTAGCAGAAAAGTTGGCAATGCTAATCTGCATCAACTCCGAAATTCTAATCAACTTTGAGCACAGCTAAAAATGCCTCTTGCGGCACTTCAACTCTGCCCAGTTGTTTCATTCGTTTTTTACCTTCTTTCTGTTTTTCCAACAATTTCCGCTTTCGCGAGATGTCGCCGCCGTAACATTTCGCAGTAACATTTTTCCTCAGTGGACGAATCGTTTCACGGGCAATAATTTTGCTGCCAATCGCTGCCTGAATCACAACCTCGAACATCTGGCGCGGGATCAATTCTTTCAATTTCTCGCACAATTTTCTGCCCCATTCATAGCCTTTGCTGTTGTGAATAATCATCGACAGCGCGTCCACCGGCTCTTTGTTGATGAGAATGTCTAGCTTGATCATGTCCGCGCGGCGGAAATCTAAAAATTCATAATCAAAAGAGGCATAGCCCCGTGAGACCGATTTCAGCTTGTCGTAATAATCGTAAATAATTTCCGTGAGCGGAAATTCGTAATGCAGATCCGCTCGTGTGGGATCGATATAGTCGGTGTTCAGATAAACGCCGCGCCGTTCCTGGGAAATTTTCATAATGTTGCCGATGTATTCCGTGGGCGTCAAAATATTTGCTCGGATGTACGGCTCTTCGATATAATCGATATAGGTCGGACTGGGCAGGTTTGCCGGATTGTCCACAATGATCACTTCGCCGTCCGTTCCTGAATGATCTCCATGTGCAGCAGTCCCAAAAATCCGCAGCGAAAACCAAATCCTAACGCAATGGAATTTTCAGGCTCAAATACGAGCGATGCGTCGTTGAGTTTCAATTTATCCAGCGCATCGCGCAGGTCTTCATAGTCTTCGTTATCCGCCGGAAACATGCTGCTGAACACCATCGGTTTCACGTCGCGATAGCCTGGAAGAGGCTCCGCAGCCGGATTTTCCACGGAAGTGATGGTGTCACCAACTTTGGTGTCCCGTACTTCCTTCACACCAGCAATCACATAGCCGACCTCACCGACGGAAAGTTTGTTCGTGGGCATATTTTTCAGTTTCAAAATTCCCACTTCCTGCACTTCGAAAGTATTGTCGTGGGCAAAAAATTTGATCTGCATATCCGGCCTGATTTCGCCCTGAAAAACGCGGATATAAGCCACAGCGCCGCGGTAGGCATTGAACACAGAATCAAAAATTAATGCTTGTAATGGTGAATTCGCATCACCTTTCGGCGCCGGCACTCGTTCCACAATCGCTTCCAGTATTTCTTCAATTCCGGTGCCCTGTCTGGCGCTGGTGAGCAGAATTTCATCTTCATCAACGCCTAATATTTCCACAATTTGCGTTTTCACCTCATCCACGCGTGCGCTGGCGAGGTCGATTTTGTTGATTACAGGGATGATTTCCAGATCGTTTTCAAGCGCCAGATACAGATTGCTGATGGTTTGCGCCTCGATTCCCTGCGCTGCGTCAATGACCAACAGCGCTCCTTCGCATGCTGCTAGACTCCGCGACACTTCATAGGAAAAATCCACATGCCCTGGTGTGTCGATCAAATTAAGCACATATTTTTTGCCGTCTTTGGCTTTGTAGTTCATGGTGATCGCGTGCGATTTAATGGTAATGCCGCGCTCTCTCTCCAAATCCATATCGTCCAGAACCTGATCGACCATATCCTCTTTGCGCAGCGTGCCGGTTTCTTCCAGCAATCTGTCCGCCAGTGTAGATTTGCCGTGGTCGATGTGGGCGATGATGGAAAAATTTCTGATTATTTCAGGATTCATAGTTGCTTTTAAGTTTCCTTTCAAAAAAAACGATTCCGCAGGAAGCCAATTCATTAAATTCTCGAGAAAAATTTCAGTTCCCGCGTGATAAAAATAAAACTTATTAAAATAGGAAAAATTTAGCAATTATGCAATACAAATTTTTTGAGTGGGGGAGATTTGATGTTTTTTGCGGGAATAAATTTGTCAGGGATTTTGGAAAAGGTCAAATAACTTCAAAAAGTGCTTTTACAATCTTGGGATGCAATATCTTCCCTTTGTGAAATGGCAAAATAAATCTGTCTTTACCTCTTTGATAAATTCTATGACTTCCTTTGCTTCTAATATGTTGGAATTTTGCCTTGAGAAGTATTTTTTCAGCTTCTTCTGCTGTCAGCCTTGGCAATTTAGGCAACATTGACCTCCACGGATGTAGTCAATATCTCTTTACTCAGATATTCATTCACTTCCTCCGGCGATAGTGTCTCTAAATAAAGTTGCGCAGCTTCTTTGATATTTTCCAGTACTTCTTCCAGTGTATCGCCTTGGCTGTGACATCCTTTCAATTCAGGGCAAAATGCATAGTATCCATAGCTGTCCTTTTCTATTACTACATTCACCTTCATCGTTATTGCCTTTCTTTTGGTAAATCATTATTTTAGAAAGTTACTTTTACTGCGCTTATATCTTTCTTGATTAAGTAACTTCAACTCAACACATTAGTATTATAGCCAATAAAATAGAATATATCAAGCGAAAAATATAAATTTTGCATTAGGCAGAATAATAAATAACTTGCAGAGATTGTTTGTCTCCACCTCGCAAAAACCAAAATCCCGATTTCTTCAAGAAATCGGGATTGAGAGGGGTAGCCATTAAAAAGCTCCGAGCCTTTGAATGACTTTATGTCAACTTCCTACTTCATAAATCGGCTTGATGTCCACCGGAATATCGTTCAATTTATCCAATGCCGCTTTCATCTCTTCGGTCATCACGCCGTAATTTTCAATGAGCTGTTTTGCTGCATTGTAATTTCCTTCGGCTTCGATGGTGAGCAAAACATGGGCTAAATTGCGAACAGCGGTTCTTGCTTTTTCCTGATCCACACTGAATTTCCCAGTATTTTCGTCGTAATTGAATCCATTGTTTTCCATGAGAAAATTGAACTGGATCATGTTTGCCATACCGTGCGCTTCGTTAATGCCGAATCGTACAGAACGAAAAATGCCGCCTAAAAATGTCACATAAAGACTTTCCTCCAATTTTTTCGGGAGAACACCCAAATCGATCAAAAATTGCACGTTGTAATTGCCGCAAATATCCGCCTTGGCTTCTTCAATGGTCGAGTAAGCATCTTTGAGCATTTTATTGACGGTCGTTTTTTCTCCGTTGGCTAAAGTGAGCGTGCCGGGTCCCAGTCCGTGGCTGACTTCATGCAGCAAAATGTGATTGAAATAAGCATCAAAGGATACGCGGGGCAATTGACTTTTTGCAATGACTTTATTCACGATCGGCATGAGAATTTTCTCAAATTTAGCTTCCTGAACATTTTTCAACAGCACCTTTTTGCTGCCCTTTGCCTCTCGTACCCGTTCGTCATTGGGCAAATTGAAAGCCAGCGTCTGCACTCCGGCGCGCGTATCTCCGGCTGTGTAAATTTCTTGCACTACTTTTATCGGCGAAGAACTGCCGCGGTCAAAATTTTTGTATTTTTCAGCATAAGGCAGATTTTTTTCCATTTCGTTGAGATATTTACCGATGATTTGCAATTTTTGACTCTCCACAGGATCGACGACAGTAATGAATGCTTCGAACGCGGCTTTGTAGCCAAAAAGTTCGTCTTCGTAAACTTCGTAAGGGCCTATGACGATCTCGATTTGGCTGTCCAGATCCATCCAATCCATGTCGCTTTGAAAATAGTCATCGGAAAGAAAAGCGTCGGCACGACTGGATAGAAATTTTTTCAAAGACTCATTTTCCGAGAGTTCGGCTGCTTGTTTGAGCAATTTAGCCGCCGGCTTCAGTAAATCTTTGTAAGCCTCGGAATAGGGAATTGCTTTGAGTTTATCGCCATCGCGGCGAATGATAGTAAAATTGCTCTCAAATGCTTCTTTGTCTTTAGGATGATTTTCGAGCCAATTGTGAAATTCGTCTTTAGTTAAATTCTCCGGATAAAAATTAGCGCCTTTCGGTTTAGGTTCGCTGACGAGAAACGGGGTATTTTCATTCAAACGATCGAAAGGACCATACATAATTTTGAAATAATCAAGATAGACTTTCTCATTGGCATCCCGTGAATTCTCAAGCGTTTGCAAAATTTCCTCGTTTTTTGAATAGACTTGACGTAAAAAGATACGGTCGATGTAATTAGCAGCTTCGACCAATTTTTCAACGACCTGCTGATCCTTTTCAGAAAGTATCTTTTTGTCAAACGCGATCTCCACCGGTGCAAATTTTTGTAATTGTGCTTTCACGTAATTCACATCTTTTTTCTCCAGTTTGATTTCTTTTTTTTCTCCGCATCCGATGACGAAAACAAGCGTCATCAGAATTAATCCTAAAATCAGGTGCCAGTTTTTCATTGTTTCCTCCGATATTGTTTTATGGTTTAAATTTACATTTTATGAATTGTCGTCAAAATTGTTGAAAAAATCCGCGATTGTTCATTTCATCCGCGTAGGGTAGCCATACTTTTTCTTGTCTTCCTGAAAAGTCACTTTCTTTTCAATGCCGATTCAATGCGCCGAATAGAAAAATCGATCTTATGCTCCACATCGCTGGGATTTTTTTTCTTTTTCATATTTTCCAGAGCCGCCAACACTCGCCTGTTTTTGAAAGAACCCAGCACGTCGATAGCTTTTTTAAGCACAATTTTATTTTTTTCAGCGAGTGCTTTTATCAAAAACGATTCCACTTCCGGTTTGCCGACTCCGACTTTGCGAAAGAGTCCCAGCGCCAGAGAGCGTATGTAAGGTGAATTTGTGGTATCGCTGGCGAATTGCATGGCAATGGGAATTGACTGCTCATCGTCAAGGAAATCGAGCACATAGAAAGCCGCTGTGCGGATTATGTCGTTGTCCGAATCCATGTTCACAAATTGACTGACGAAATCAAACGTGGAATCGTCTTTGACGTTTGAAAGGGCAAAAAGCGCCGCCTCGATTACATGATAGCTGGAGTCTGTTCTGGCAATTTTGCGAAAAATCGGGTTATATTTTTTATCATAATAGCTACCGAGAGCATTAACTGCGGCTCGCCGCACTCCGGAGTTTTTATCTTTGCATGCCTGAACTAAAACCCCAGGTGTATTTGGCGAGGAAAAATCTCTCAAGTAATAGATCGCCTCTTCCCGTACCGCACGGAAGGGATCGGAAATGGCAATTTTTTCCAGCGTTGCCGCTACTTTGACTGTGTCCAACACCTCGTCCGTGATTTCTTCGATGGCGCGAAGCCTGCCGGGAACAGTTGGATCATTTTGCGCCAGATAGAGCCATTCGTCCTCGGATTGGACCATTTGAAAATCTTTGATCAAATAATTCGATTTGTCGAATCGAATCGCCAGCGGACGTTTGGGAAAGGGAATCGCGAAAGTATCCCGGCGTGAATGGATGAGAATTTTTTCTGTTGCAGATAGATTTTTTCCGATGAGCTCCACCTTTACAGGCAGGCGAAATGCCAATGGTATCACGCCCGCAGAGTCTTCCTGGGTTTGTTCTACGTAGAGGTAAAGTTTTTTGTCCTCGGGACGGTATTCCCGCATTACTTTCAGTTTCGGATGGCCTCCGCGATAGAGCCATTGCTGAAAGAACCATCCCAAATCTTGCCGGCTTATTTCCTCTGCGATACGCTGGAAATCTTCAGTGACGACACTTTGAAATGCGAAACGATGCAAAAATTGATGCAATATATCAAAAAAAGAATTGTCACCGATGATTTGCCGAAGCTGATGCAAAACCAACGCCGCTTTTTGATATTCTATGAAATT
>NATN01000222.1 GCA_002085355.1 Candidatus Zhuqueibacterota bacterium 4484_87
ACGGCCATCTATTTTCACGAGAATCAAATTTGCTATCCCTGGTCTCCGGATGACCGAGATGTTCGCCAAAATCGAGATCGCCATTACGGATTTATCAATTACGCTTCTGCTCTTGCTGCCGATGCCATCTTTTTCAATTCCCAATTCCATCAAACCGCGTTTTTTGAAGAACTGCCGCGTATGTTAAAGCACTTCCCTGACCATCTGGGTCTGGAAAATGTTGAAAAACTAAAAAACAAAAGTCAGGTGCTCCATCTTGGGCTGGATCTGGCGCGGTTCGATAAATTTCGCGTAAACGAAAAACCAGACAAACCACTCATTCTCTGGAATCATCGCTGGGAATACGATAAAAATCCGACTGATTTTTTTAATGCGCTTTATGTACTTCACAGCGAGGGACTGGAGTTTGAAGTTGTTGTTTTAGGAGAAAACTTTTCTCAAAATCCTATCGAGTTTGATATTGCCAGAGATAAACTGGGTCATAAAATTATCCAATTTGGCTATGCCCAGACGTTTGAAGATTATGCCCGATGGCTCTGGAGGTCGGATATCATTCCGGTCACATCTCGTCAAGACTTTTTTGGCGCCAGTACAGTAGAAGCTATTTATTGCGGTTGTTTTCCTATATTGCCAAATCGCCTATCTTTTCCGGAAATTTTTTCCATCCAACAATATCCGGATAATTTTTACAACCCCTTTGACGAGCTTGTGGACAAGTTAATTTGGGCTGTCAGAAACATTGGAATGGTTCGCAGCCAAAATTTTAAGAAAGCTGTCGAAAAATATACCTGGGAGCAAGTGGCAGAGCACTATGATGACATACTGGAAAAATTAACAGAGATCAGCACCAGAAAAATTGACTAATTTTATTTAACAGGAGGAAAATTGATGAAAAGAATGCGCATTTATTTTTCGGTAATGCTAATTCTTTTTTACTGACGCCTTGTTATTCTATGGAAACCAAAGAAGATACCTCCGGAGCACTCAGACCAATTCAACTGGAAGACATGTTAGCCTGGAAAAACATTCGCTCTGCTAGTGTCTCCAATAACGGTATCTGGTTTGCTTATAATCTTTCACCCAACAAAGGCGACAGTGAAGTGATTATTCGCCAGACAAAGGGAATTCCTTATCTCAAATTGGATGATTATCTCAAAGAGTGCGCGAAAAAGAGAATGAAAAAAACAGAAACGAAAAAAGCGAAAAAGGGTGATAAAGAGAAATAATTAAATATACTGCCGCAAATCTCTGGCAATAGCCTGTATGGGTTTTGTAATTCCAAAATCTTTGCAGGCTTTTTTTAATATCAGACAAAAATATCCCGCCTCCCGCACAAAAATATTGCTTGACTTCAATAAAAAATTTACTTAATTTTTAATAAATTTTGCGATCGCTCATTTTGAGTGGAAAAAATGATAATACGAAGGTTTTTATTACAGATTATGTTTCTCCTCTTTTCCTTCCCATCCATCGTTTTTAGCCAAAACAGCCAGGGAACAGAGGGAGAGACTATTTGCCTGATCGATTTGGCAGGACTGAAACAGATTGCGGATATTCGCCTTAACGATTTTTATAATCCATCTCTCTATTTTTTTGTCATACAATCGACTTCTTCTTTTCCGGCGTATCTGAGAATAAACATCACAGTCACAGATTGCATTGACCCGAAACTTCAACTCAGAGAAGTCATTCTGGAAACGGATGAATTTCAAATTACGCCGCAACATACAAATTACACCTTTCTCCCGGAGCAAATAATTAATATTAAAATTGACGACGATTTAAGAGATGCCATTGTCACCAATGGCGGGATGCTTTTAGCCGGAAGGTATTGTTTTCAATTCCAACTTCTCAACAAAGATAATGGTCAATTGGCGGGGATTTCAAATACGGAGTGTTTGGAAGTTTCAGTGCCTGATCCGCCGGAATTAATTTATCCTGAAAATAATGCCATAATTCAAAATGGCCAGATCAATTTCCAATGGTTATCGGTTGGGGTACGGCAAGGATTAAATATTCGCTACCGCCTGACAATCGCGGAGAAAGAAACAGGACAAACCGCGCAAGAGGCGATTTTGAATATTCCGTTTTTTCTGTCAGATGACAGCAAACCAATTGAAAAAAATTCCAACGGAACCCGGGAAATAATAAATTTCGTGTATCCCTTTGATTTAAAAATGGCAGAGCCTCTAGCGACCGGAAAAACTTATGTGTGGCAAATTCAAGCATTTGATGAATTCGGCAGGCCAGTCGGCGGCAATCAGGGTAAGAGCCGAATTTTTTCATTTAATATCCTCTCCTCCGATGAGACGAGTGAAAGCATTGAAATTATTTTTGAATTCAAGCCAAAAGATTCCGGCAGCGAAAAATTTTGACGCTGAAATAGACTTATGAATAGACTGACAGCTAAATTAAATCTTGCCATCTTAATTTTACTTCTTTTGGTTTGCAGTTTGTCGGGGCAAATCATAAACAAAACCGCAATAGCAGCAGCAACTGTCATCAAAGGAAAAGTTTGGATTAAAACTGGTTTGCAGCCTCGGCATCTGTTGAAACCCGGGCAGCAGATTTTTCCCAACGATACAGTGTTCACCAGCGATTCCGGCTATTGAAATTGACACACCAAATGCTGTAGTGTCGGTAAAAGGTACGGAATTTCTGCTCATTTTCGACCCTGAAACCGGTACCTGGCTTTCCGTGTTAAATGGAGTTGTCGAATTGAGTAATGATCTGGGCAAAGTACTCGTTTCACGCGAACAGCAGAGTCGTGTCGAAAATGGCAAATCGCCAACTCCGCCAGAATCGATCAGAGCTGAAAGAATCATTGAAATGTGGCATAGCAAAAGGCAAGACAGCTCCAAAATTCAAATTCGTGATGCGCTGTTGCAAAAACTCATCGAAAAATTTGGACTTGCTGATTCTTTAAAAGATTACGTTTTTGATAATGTTAAAATTCGCGGTGGCGACAGAGATATAACCGAATACCTACAATTCATTCTGAAACAAAATTCCAAAAATGTCCGGTGGGAATTAGAAACTACAAATGATGGCACCAGACGCCTGAAAATTATTATTGACAATTTTCAGCCGAAAAAGCCTTAAAACTAATTAAAAATTTATTAGATAGTGAATCTTATTTTGCGCCGACTCAATAACCAGTTTCCCCAATAGCAGCGCCATCGCCAAAACATTGAAATATCTGTCGTCTAATATTTTCAGTTACTTTTTTGTGCAAATGCAAAATTGCCATGCGAAAATGCCCGTTGAAAATATATCCATTTAAGTCATCAAAAATTTTCGGTGTAATCGTCGTCGTTATTTTTTCTATTTTTTTGTCTTCTCTTTCGGCAAGCACGGAAACGACTCAAAACGAACGTTTCTCCCATTTCCCGAAAGTAGAAATTATCGTACCGCGTCCGGAGGAAAAAATAGACTCTAAAACTCCGCTGATTCTGATTTCTCTTTTCGATGAGGATGATGATTTAAATTTGGAAACGGTCACCCTGAAAATTGACGATACGGATGTCTCTTGCAGGGCGCAAATCAGCCGCACGTTAATCAGCTTCGTCCCGAAAAAGCCGCTGAAAAGGGGCAAACATGTCATTGCGGTTTCTGTAGCAGACTCTTCGAAAAATCGCACTGGACCTGTTACCTGGCAATTTTTCGTTTCACCAAATCCAACGCGGACAGAGAGAACATCTGCCATTCACGGAAAAATTGAATTGAAATCAAATTTTAATTTTTTTCCTCAGGGGAAACCGACTTACTACCGCCCCGGCGACACTCAATTGCTTCGATTGGATTTGAGCAAAAAATATCGAGACTGGTCATTGGCTTTTTCGACAATTCAACGCACACACTTCCACAGACAAGACCGTTCAATTGATAACCAATACCAGCCATTTAATCGCTATCAACTTTATTTGCAAAGGAAAAACCTCAAGCTGCACATCGGGGACGACGTACCGAATTTTTCGCCTTTGACGTTGTCAAATACCAGAATTCGTGGCTTCAGTCTGCAATGGAGCTATAAATCATTCTCGACAAAATTTATTCAGGGACAAATGTACCGCGCGGTTATTCCTTTGACTTCATTGCAAATTCCGGTATTCTCCCGAAATGTCTTCGCTGCTGCCATTGGTTTTCGCTTTTTTTCCGCTTTCAAGTTCACATTCAATTTCATAAAATTTAAAGAGAACGCGGGCTCATCTCCTCTGCCTGATTCTATTTTTTCTCGTTTCCACCCTGCTGAAAATCTGGTCGTCAGCTCACGCCTTGAATTTTTATCAACGGATCGAAAAACTGAATTTTCAGCCGAGGCGGCGCACAGCGTATTCATTTACAACAGCGAATGCGATCAACAAAAAGCTCTTTTCAAAGGGCTCAAGGAAAATATTCCGCCCTGGCTCATAAAAATAAATGACTGCTACATCACAACTTTTTCGCGGGAGCCGATGGAAAATCTCGCGCCACGAACTTATCAACTCCGTTTGCGGAGACGATTTAGATATTCAAATATTTCAGTCAAATTTTTTCGCATTCCATTGGTTTTTACAACCATGGGAAATCAGAATTTACCTCTCAATTCCCAGCAATTGGAAATTTCAAGTTTCTCAAATTTGTACGCCAACAAAATTCTTCTCTCTCTGGGATTTACAAGCGGCAAAAATAATTTGATTCCTTACCTCAGCGCACAAACAACGAATAAAAAGCGGGTACATTTCAACATTAATTATGCTGTCAATTCATCATTTTTTCTGCGAGCCGGATTGCAGAAGTTCTCACAAAAAACTACTAAAAGCTTATTCAGCGATAATTTCACGGCAAATAACAACCTTGATCTATTGAACATGGGAGGCTCATTACGAGTGAGCAATCATCATCAACTATTTTTTAATTTTTTTCGTTCTGCTTCAAATGTTCAATCCGAGAGTATCGCCGAGTACCAGTCTCTATCTTTTTCAACCAGGCATAATTTTAAAATTCCTTTGACGCTCGCTTTCGGAGTCGATTACACAGAAAACAAATTGCGACACGATTTATCCTTCAAATACACAAATTTTCGCTGGAATATTCGTTACAATATCGCTGCATCTTCCTGCCAACTATTTTTTTCGGGTAACATCAGTCAAATTGAAGAAGTCAGCAGAGTTTTCCACCGAAGATATTATTTTTCCACTGGCTCCACAGTGCGCTTGAAACAAGGGCTTTCTCTCATCGGACGAATCAATTACTTTACCAATGACTCCGGGTATTCAATGTGTCGAGTCAGTCTGGGAATTCAGGAGACATTCTAAAATGAAAAACTATTCACAAAAATTTAAGCTGAATCTGCTATTAGGAATTTTATCGAGTTTAATTGCGCTATCGATTTTACTTTTGCCGTTTATGAAATTTCTGGAGTTGAAAAGTTACGACGTTCGCTTTATTTTGCGCGGAAAATTGCTCCCTGCTCCAGAAGTAATTTTAGTAACCATTGACGATCAGACTTACGTCAATTTAAACCAACCGTTTCCTTATCCGAGAAGTTTTCATGCTCATCTGGTAAATAATTTAAAAAGAGCAGGCGCGCGACTCATTGTATTTGATTTTGAATTCGATATTTCACAGCCAGACGACTCCCTCTTTGCCTCGGCAATTGAAAAAGCAGGGAATGTCATCCTCGCCGCCAAACTTGTAACAATGCAGAAGGAAAATTATCAAATTAACAGCTTAATTCAACCGACACCGCTTCTTGCCGGCAAATGCGCCGGAATTGGATTGGTTGGCGCTAAAAAAGATGGCGACGGTTTTCTGAGAAAATATCTTCTGTGGCAAAAGATGAAAACCCGCCGACAAATAATCCCGTCTTTGGCATTAGAAACCGTCAGCCGTTACCTCAAATTAACAGGGAAAATAGATTTTATTTTCAGCGATCAAAAATTTTCCATCGGCAACAGGCGAATCTCAATGATTGACAACAACTGTTTTCTCATTAATTTTTGTGGCGAAGCCGGTGAGTTCACTACCATTCCCTACGAATCTGTTCTTGATGACAAAGATTTCCAATTGCCCTACCACGACACAGATATTTTCGAGAAACTGCTGCAAAATAATACGTTCAAAAACAAAATAGTGCTCATCGGTGTTTCCGCTCCTGAATTGGCAGATCTTTACCTGACCCCTTTTTACAACAGCGGATACAGACAACCGATGTCCGGAGTTGAAATTCACGCGAATGCGATTGCCACGCTTTTGCAAGGAAATGAAATAGTTAAACCGCAGTTGATATTTCAAATACTAATTTTACTTTTCTCGCTCATTATTTCTGTCATCCTCGTTTCCACGATAAAACCGCCGTTTTGTTTTTTGTCGCTCATCGGCTGGGCAATTTTTTACGGCTTTATCGCCTTGTTTCTGTTTGTGAACTACAATATCTGGATCGATGTTATTTTGATTTTTCTGCAGATTTTTTTCATTGGATTGTTTGCTACGATTCATTACTACCAGATCGAAATTCGCCGTGAAAAAAAACTCATGCAGTTCGTCCCGCAGCACATCGTTGAAAAACTCAATCATAAACCTGAACTACTGACGCCGGGAGGCCATCGAAAAGAATTGACCATGCTGTTTTGTGATATTCGCGGTTTCACTGGCTGGTCGGAGAGACTGGAACCGGAAGAATTAGTATTGATGATAAATGAATATTTTGACGAGATGGCAAATATCATTGCCATGCCCGGCCATGACGGATGCATTAAAGATTTTGTCGGCGACGGTATTCTCGCTTTCTTTGGAGAACCGATTGAAGATGATCACGCAAAAAAGGCAGTGTCCGCCGGACTAAAGATGCAAACCCGCTTTGCAGCGCTGCGTCAAGAATGGCAAAATCAGGGCAGAAATGTGCACACTGACGATCCGAATCAATCCATTGAACTTGCCATTGGCATCAACACAGGCTATGTCACAGTGGGCAATTTTGGCTTCAAATCGATCAACATGATGACCTATTCCATTATTGGAAATCATGTCAATTTTGCCTCGCGAATAGTGGACTATGCCAGAGGCGGACAAATTCTCATTTCCCAGCGCACCAAGAGTCTGGTGGAAAATCAATTTGAAATCAGGGAAGCCGGAAAGTTTCAAATTAAAGGAAAAAGAGATCCTGTTATTCTTTATGAGGTTCTGCAAAAATAAATTTACGACAAAAAAGGAAATTCCTTATGGCAAAGAACCACATCCCTAATCTTGCAGAAATATTGCGCGACAAAGAAAAAGAGAACGCAAAACTCCGATCGCTAATCCGTGTGAGCCAAATCATTACTTCCTCATTGGAGCGTGAGAACGTGATCAAATCAGTGATTGAATTAGCGCGCGACATGTTGCAATCACAGGCAGCATCTCTGTTTTTGATTGATGAATCGAGTAAAGAATTGATATTTGATTTTTCCACAGACCTTGACTCTTACAGAACTCGGGAAATCCGCATTCCGCTGGGAAAAGGAATCGCGGGCTATGTGGCGATGACAGGAAAAAGTGTCAACATCGAAAATGTGAACCAGGATTCCCGTTGGTATGCAGAAGTGGATCAAAAATCGGGATTCAAGACCCGTTCTTTGCTGTGCGTTCCGCTGAAATTTCAGGACAAAATTATTGGCACAGTGCAGGTATTGAATAAATTGAAAAATTCAAAATTCTCAAA
>NATN01000223.1 GCA_002085355.1 Candidatus Zhuqueibacterota bacterium 4484_87
CGTTTATTTAACGGGAGCTTGGCCAGATTCATCAAATTTCCCCAGCGGTCGCCACCCTTGTCATTTCCTGTATGAAAAGTACCTCCGACTTTCACACGAAAGGCTGCACTCGGGGAATAGCTCACATTACCGTTAAAATCCCACGTTGAATTGTAGTATCCTGGAATGGGGCCTGGTCCGTAATGCGGATTATAAACGAGCGTATCGCCAAATGAAACCAAAGTCGTATCTATGTCAATTCCGTGCCAATTTGTTGCATATCCGCCGTTATAATTTCTTTCAGCAGCGACAAAGAATCGCATCTTTTTGTCAGCGACAAAAGGCACAGGGCCGCCTGCGGTAAGTGTATAAGTGTTATAACCCCAGGAATGGGTACCGAGAGTTTTTCCCTCGTTATTTTTGAAAACTTCATCCGAGATAGCTTCCAAACTGAAATTATACTCAGAGCCACCAGATTTTGTCGTTGTCAGCAAGACGCCGCCGTTAGCAAAACCATACTCAGCATTAAAACCACCGGCATGGAAGTTTGATTCTTCAATAGCGTTGTTAATCACTGACAATGCATTGGTCGTACCTGTGGAGAGCAATGACGTCATAACGCCGTCCACATAAGTAACGCTTTCTTCACTTCGGCTGCCGCGAACGTGAAAACCACCGTCGTTGACAACTGCGGAAGATAAATTCATAACAGTCGTAACACCGCGCATCGGAATGTTTTTCAAATCTTCCGCCTGCAGTGTTTTGACAGTGTTGGTAACATTTTTGTTAATAATTGGTCTTTCTGCAACAATACTAACGGTCTCTCCCTCCAGCACCGTTGTCGGTAGATCGAAATTGACTTCTGTCGTCAAGTCAGGGTGAACACGAATGTTGCTAACAGAAACGGTTTTGTAGCCGATGTAACGAGCTGTAACCGTATAGGTACCTACTGGAACGTTCAAGATAATGAAAATGCCATTAATATCTGAAGCCGCTCCCATCATAGTACCTTCAAGCATAACATTGACGCCCGGCAGTGGTTCACCAGTATCCTTGTCAACGACTTTACCGGAAATCTTACCGGTAACTCCTGCAAAAGCCAGCGCCGGTGCCAATATTAACACCATCAACGCAACAAGAATTTTTTTGTTCATGTTTCCTCCGTTAAGGTTTCTCAAATAAAAACTTTGAACTTACCAAATCTTACTGTGACAATATCGTCCGATTTGGAATCATCACCTCCTTTCGCCTGTTGAGGCAACTATTTTTTCACATTTTTTGCAGCATCACCTCCTTAAGTGCATTTTAAATTTGCATTATTGATAATGATAAGATATTCTTTCCTGGCGTAGCTTGTCAATTTTGCAATTTCTGTTCCAACATTGAAATAATTTTAATTTGCCTTAATTTACAATGAGTTACATATTTTTTTAATAAAATCTGACCCTCTTTTTATGCAATTTTTGTCAACGCAAATAGGCAATTTATTGCACAGCAAAGTTATTCTTCAGCGATGAGAATTGCGATAGGCTTTAATGGATCAATATTCCGACAGACAATCTGGATTGTCGAAGAAATGGGCACAGCGAGTATCATACCAATGGGTCCCCATACAAAACCCCAAAAAATTAATGAAATAATTACCACCAGCGGACTCATGTTCAGGCTTTTCCCCATCACTGAAGGTTCAACGATGTTGCCCCATGTGAGTTGTATTCCGATTAAAAGCGCAGCAACCCACACAGCCGGAAAAAATCCGCCATATTGAAATATCGCAACCAAAATCGGCGGGATAGTCGCGATAATCGAGCCAATATTGGGAATGAAATTGAAAAGAAAAGCAAGCAGGCCCCAAATCCATGCAAAATCAACGCCAAAAATCAACAATACAACTGCTGCACACAAGCCGGTCCCAAGACTGATCAATGTTTTGGCGAAGAAATATTTCTGTACACCGTCATTGATATTCGCCATGATCTGATATATTTTCTGCGAACGACGCCCTGGGAAAGCCTTGGCAACATTGGCAACCAAATGCTCTCGACCAAGCAAAATGTAAACAGTAAACAGAAGGATAAGAAAAATATTCGCAACAAAGCTAATGAAAGTGCCGATGCTCGATGAGAGCAAAGACGGAATGGAAAGTTTTTGCAGCAATTCACTCCAATTTATATGCTGATAGTAATCGACAACTTGTTCGTGGGGAATTTTGAGTATGCCGATCACTTGCAGATAAAGATCATTAAATTTTGCCTGATATTTGGGAAATTCAGTTGAAAAAGAATCAGCATTCGCATAAATGATGAGACCTACTAAATAGAAAAATACAAACGTTACGAGTAAAACAGCGATGATGGCAATTGCTTTGGGGATTTTCAGGCGACGCATGAAGTGGATCATTGGCTCGAAAATATATGACAGAATAATAGCGATAAACAGCGGCTTGAAAATTGATTGCAACAAGTGGAGAATAAATCCCACTGCAAAAACGACTAAAATTGCCAGCGAAATTTTAACAGTTTTGCTGTCCCGCATGACTTGCGGCGCTTGCGTCTTCCTTCTTCTTCGCATATTTATGAAAGTCCCTGGGACTTTGTTTTCAATTTTTATTTTAAAAAGTTTATTAATATAAATAATTTCAGGTTCAAAGTCAAGTTTTATTCACAATTTGATTAAAAAATTGTCACAAATGTGAACAGAGAAAAAAAATATCTTGACATTGTCAAATTATTCCGATAAATTTGAGACCAACTTAATTCCCCGGAATTTTTATCTGCAAACATGAAAGGTCGCATCGATGAACAATTCAGAAAATTTCAATCACTCCAAATCTGAGATTTATCTATTTGCCTATCTTGCGTTGGTCTTTATCAGCGTAGCAGCAATGGCGAGCTATTTTGCCTATGACTGCATAGGCCCTCTGACGCCCAAACTAAAGCAAGTCATGGGACTCAGCTCGACTCAAGTTTACATGCTTTACAGTATTTATTCGATTCCGGTCATTCTGTTCGTTGTTGTCGGCGGAGTTCTGGCTGATAAATTGGGCGTACGCAAATCAGCGATACTTTTCACTGCTGTTTTCACGCTGGGCACTGTTATGACTGCCAGCGAAAATTATGTGATTATGCTCATTGGCAGATTCCTTTTCGGCATTGGAGCCGAAAGTTACTACGTTGTAATGAATAAAATTTTAGCCAAATGGTTCAAAGGACGCGGTCTGGCAATGGCGTTTGGCGTCAATCTCTTCCTTTGCCGCGCAGGAACTTATGCCGCTTTTTTTGGACTCCCCTGGCTGGCACAAAATTACACTTTGGCAACAGCGCTGTGGATTGTCGCCGGCATCAATATTCTTGGGCTTTTGGTCACGCTTCTGTACGCCTTGCTCGATCGCTACGGAGAGAGAAAAAATCTGGTCGCGTTTGTGGAAGAAGAATCAGATGAAGCTTTTCGTTTTTCAGATACGTTTCGGTTACCGGCAGCGTTCTGGGTTATTAGCCTGCTCTGTGTCACCTATTATTCGGCGATTTTTCCTTTTCAGGGCGCAGCGACCGATTTTTTTGTTGAAAGATACAGCATGGACAACGTCGCTGCCGGGCGGCTTGCCGGAACAATTATTTTGATCTCAATGTTTTCGACCTGGATTTTTGGCGCTATTGTTGACAAATTCGGCAAACGCGCCACGATGATGATCATCGGCTCTCTGGCAATGATTCCCTGCCATGTTTCCATGGCTTACACTAACATCAGCCCCTGGATCCCCATGATCGTTTTGGGTCTTTCTTTCTCGCTTGTGCCAGCGGCTATGTGGCCGGCGCTACCGCTCATGGTCAAAGACAGGCAATTAGGCACCGCTTACGGCGTGATCGCCATGATTCAAAACATCGGACTTTTTACTTTTCCCCTGGCAGTGGGCGCTATCCGTGACGCAACGGGAAGCTACAATCCCGCAATGATTATGTTTGCCGGTCTTGGAGTACTCGGTTTCATTTTCGCCATCTGGCTGAAATTTTTGGAAGGAAAAGCAGGAGGCTATTTGGAAAAAGCGTGATTTGTCGGGTGATATTTATTATTTGCTGCGGGCCATATTTAAATTTCAAAAAAATGTGCTTTTTCATAAGACAAAGCGTGTCTGGCTGATAGTCATGTGGCATAAACAGCAATTTAAAAAATTTTATGGTATTTTAAGGAACCAGATCGGTGAAAAAATTACTGGAACACTATCTTAAAAATCTCACTGAAACTTTAAGGCGTGGCGACGCTCGTGAAGAAAGTTATTATAAACATCTTGACGAGTTGGTTAGACAGTGTGCAGAAATTCAAGAGATTAAAAACGTTGATGTAACTATTCTTCCCAAAAAGACGGAAGCAGGAAACCCTGATTTTCGTGTCTGGGATGGGAAAAATCATATAACCGGTTACATCGAGGCCAAAGACCCGTCGGTCACCAATCTGGATTACATTGAAGGAACAGAACAATTAGAACGGTATTTAGCTACTTTTCCAAATGTCATTCTAACAAATTTCTACGAGTTTCGGCTTTACCGCGATGGGCAGCGCATTGCACAAGTAATGATTGGGCGACCAGTCATCGCTAAAAGACTGCAAACTGCACCGCCGTTAGAAAATGTTGATCGATTCAAAGAACTATTTGATCTATTCTTTTCTTTTTCTCTGCCCAAAGTTAAAACCGCACGTTCTCTGGCAATCGAATTAGCCAAACGCACCCGATTCCTGCGCGATGAAGTGATTTCTGTGGAAATGGCAGAAAACGGCAGCAAAGGCCACAAGCAGCTCATTGGATTTTTTGAAGCTTTTAAGAAATATTTGATCTCCACTTTAACACAAAAACAGTTTGCAGATATTTACGCCCAGACTATTACCTACGGACTGTTCGCTGCCAGAACCAGAGCTAATGGCGAGTTTAGCCGCAGACTGGCCTTTGATTACATTCCCCACACAATCGGCATTTTGCGCGACGTTTTCCGCTTCATTTCGTTGGAAGAAGCGCCCAAATCGCTGGAAATTATTGTCGATGATATTGCTGAAATTTTAAATGTTGCCGACGCCAATAAAATTCTGCATGAATACCACCGCACCGGAAAAGGCAGGGACCCGATCATTCATTTTTATGAAACATTTTTGGCGACCTATGATCCTGAAATTCGTGAACGGCGCGGCGTGTATTACACACCGGAACCTGTAGTCGGTTATATCGT
>NATN01000224.1 GCA_002085355.1 Candidatus Zhuqueibacterota bacterium 4484_87
GCTTTTATCTGCGCTCACATTCCAGGTCAAAGTGCCGTTGCCCGCATTGGAAATATTGAAACTTTTACTCGTTTCACTGCTGCCAAAATTAAGCGAAGTCACAGAAACTGATAACGCCGGTACTTCCTTTGAAGCGCTTACAGCAACGGTCTTTGTGCCGCCGTTTGAAGTAACAGTAATTGTACCGGAATAAGTCCCGGCTCCTAAATTGCTCAAATCGACTGAGACAGTTACGTAATCTGTTTCCGACGTCGTTGTGCCGTTTTCGGGAGTCACGCTGATCCAGGAACGGTCATTGCTTACGCTCCACGTCAATGCGCCTGTACCGCTATTTGTAATCGCAAATGTTTTGCTGTTATCACTTTCGCTAAAACTCAACGATGTCGGCGAAACAGATAAAGAAGGCACTTCCTTTGAAGCGGTAATAGCAACTGTTTCTGTGCCGCCATTGGACGTAATCGTAACCTGCCCGGTATAAGACCCGGCAGCTAAATTGCTGCGGTCAACGGTAACAGAAATTGCCTCTGTTTCGTCTGTTGTTGAGCCTTGAGTCGGCGTTACTGATATCCAATCTTTGTTGTCTGTAATTGTCCAGCTCAATGTGCCGGAGCCGTCATTCTTGAGACTAAATGTCTTTATCGTCTCATTGCTGCCGAAATCCAACGATGTCGGCGTCACAGACAAATCAGGGACCTCTTTGGACGCGGAAACGGCTATGGTTTCCGTGCCGCCATTAGAAGTAACTGTAATTGTCCCGGTAAATGTGCCTGGCCCCAAGTTGCTGCGATCCACTGTCACAGTAACTTGATCGGTCTGCGTCGTTGTTGAACCGGAATTCGGACTCACACTGATCCAGCTTCTGTCTGAAGCTACTTGCCAGTTAAGCGTTCCATTGCCAATATTGGAAACATTGAAACTTTTGCTGGTTTCGCTGCTGCCGAAATCAAGAGCATTTACAGAGACCGAGAGGTCAGGAACTTCCTTGGATGCAGAGACAGAAATTGTCGCTGTGCCACCGTTGGATGTAATGGTGATTGTACCGGAGTATGTTCCGGCTCCCAGGCTGCTCAAATCGACTGTTACGGAAACCGGATCTGTTTCTGTCGTTGTTGTACCGCTTGCAGGAGCTACCTGAATCCATGAACGATCAGCGCCAACGCTCCATGTCAAAGTGCCGCTTCCGTTATTGGTGATGTTGAAGGTTTTGCTTGCAACACTGCTGCCGAAATCCAAAGTGGTCGTCGATACTAATAAGTCAGGAACCTCTTTTGAAGCAGTCACGGAAACGGTTTCCGTGCCGCCGCTTGAAGTGATGGTTATCGTTCCTGTATGCACCCCTGCCGCCAAATTGCTTCGATCAACTGTTACTGTCACTTGATCCGTCTCAAAATTTGTGGAGCCGCTTGTCGGGCTAATATTTATCCAGTCTTGATCGTCGCTCACGTCCCAGGTTAATGTCCCGCTTCCGCTATTTGAAATCATAAAATATTTGCTTATCTCACTGCTGCCAAAATCCAGCGATTGTGGCGACACAGATAAATCCGGCACTTCCTTTGAGGCAGTGACAGTAACCGTCTTGGTTCCATTGTTTGAAATAATTGAAATGACTCCTGAATGCGCTCCGGAAGCCATATTATTTCGATCCACCGTAACAGTGATTTGATCTGTCTCTGTTGAGGTATTTCCGCTGGTAGGACTAACAGTTAGCCAATTACTATCATCAGTAATATTCCAGGTCAAAGTTCCGGTCCCTGTATTGCTAATAGCAAAAATTTTGATTGTCTCGCTGCTACCAAAATCCAATGTTGTTGGCGTGACGCTCAAAACGGCGATAGTAATGGTAAATTGAAAAGCATCAGACCACTCACTCCAATTCCCTTCCGCGTCTTTGCTTCGCACGCGCCAATAATAAATGCCGTCGGCAAGAGAAGTCTCGGCTGTGTACGAAGTATTTGTTAAGTCTGATTTCTTTATGATTGGGCTATTAAAATTATCATCATCATCAATTTCTATTTCATAAGCAGTAGCGCCGGACACGGCGCTCCAACTAAATGTCGGTTTTGTTTCAGAGGACGAATTTCCGTCCGCCGGTGAAGCAGGGCTCGGCGAGAAAGTAATCCAACTCAATGATACTGTCGTTTGTTGTCCGGCGCTGATACTAATCCCCTCTTTGTAAGCACGGGAAACAATATTGTTTGAGCTGTTCTTGCCGTACAAAAGAACGGAATAGTTATTTGCCGGTTCGAGATCAGTTATTTCGCCGTGAAATCCTCCGCCGGCTTTTTTTGTCAGATTTTTATTATAGACGCTTTGGCTGCCTTTTTTTACAATACATTGAACGCTCTCATGGTTTGTTTCCAAGCTGCTCGCTTTCGGCAAATTTTCATTCTGCAATAAAACGATTGCAAGAGAACCGTCCGGGAGATCCGGCTCAAATAGTCCGCAGCGCAATCCGATGAGCAAACCGAAGAAAACAAAAATCAATAATATTCTTTTTTTCATGGGAAAATTACCTTTATCTTTAATTGGGAATATCGATTATAATTGAGCCTTTTGTCGGACTTTCTTCTTTTTGCGATTGCATCAAATATAAAAAACCTGCACCTGCTGCAACCACTCCGCTTCGACAGCAAAAACGTAGTTATCTCCGTCAAGTCCGGCGGGGAAATCTTCTTTCAGGTTCCAGAAAATAACTTTGCTCTCCCCAGGCTTTACACTTTTCCCAATATCTCCCGTTACAGTTTTTGGATGGATCGTGTACGAGAATCCATTGTCATCCGAGAGTTTCAAAACAATTTTATATTTCTTATTAACGTCCCCATAAAGGTCATATTTTATCTTCACTGTTTTTCCGTCACTTTCAAATTGCACATTTTTCACTTCAAGTGACTGCGATAAAGAGATTTGTGGGAAAAATAGGTAGGTGAAATATAGCAACAAAATTGCTCTCATTAGCTGCATCTGAACACTCTCCTTCATCAATGCGATCAGTTTTCAATTAAAAATTGAGAATAAAATGTTTCGTTACATTTACAAAAGCGGAAATAAATTGGAGAATAAGCTTAACTACAAAATGATAAATCTCTAAAAAATCATTAATTTTAGAGATCGGAACCAAGATGGAAATAGTGGAGGTAATTCTCGCCCACAATCTGGCTCTTGATGCTTGTGATATTGCAGGATTATTTTTATTGTCTTTTCTTTGTTTAAGTTATTAGTTTCGTTAGTAGTCAGGGATGGCTATTCCTGAAGCCGCTGAAGCGGCTAATTTGCTTAAACACCACGATGAATCGTGGTGTTAATACAACAGACTTTTTGAACAAACACCATGCTTCAGCATGGTGGTGTAATACAAACCAAAAAGCAAATAGCTGCTTCAGCAGCTTACAAAATTATAAATAGACGACTCAAGCTGAACAGTTACTTAGTTTCAGAGAATCCTTATTATAGATATATACTCACTAACCAAAGAAATGCGGAAAAATAGCTTATTTTTTTCACAATAATTAGCGCAAATCAGCCGATTTCACCACAAACAACAAAATATGCGCATTTCCTTCAAAAGAGATATCTTTTTACATATTTTATTTCACCGCAAACTCAAACACCCCGTCCCAGTCTTCCTTTGGTGGATGTTCGATGAATTCCAGACAACGCTGAGTGTAGATTTGTGAGGGACCATCTGAAGGAAAATAACGCAAAACTCGCGCGAATTCGTTCAATGCGCGCGCCCATTTTCTCTGGCGAAAATACTGCAGCCCGCGCGAATACACTTCAATGATCAACTCTTTTTCGATGTTGGGCAAATGTCCCATGCCGCGCAATTCGTAAATTCGCACCGGTTTTTTCTTGCCTTTCACGCGCACATTATCCAGTTCTCTGACAATCGCCTTCCCCTTCACTTGCCGATATGTGGATTCAGAGATGATAATCGTTGTTTTGTACTGTTTATTCGCTCCTTCGAGTCTGGCGCCTAAATTCACCTCATCACCGATGACCGTGTAATCGAACAACTGAATGGAGCCCAGATTTCCCACAATGACCTTACCGGTATTGATGCCAATGCCTATCTGGAAATATTCCATTTCCCTTTGGGACCATTTTTTTTGCAAATGTCGCAATCGTGCAATCATTTCCAACGCTGTGAGGCATGCTTTTTCCGCATGATTCTTGAAATAATATGGCGCGCCGTAGAGGGCCATGATTTCATCGCCGACAAATTTATCCAAGGTGCCGTTATTTTTAAAAATCACATCCACCATAGAGCTCAAATATTCAGTCAGCCGTTGTACAACAACTTCAGGCGCATATTTTTCGCTGAAGGTTGTGAAAGAGCGAATATCAGAGAAAAGAACCGTCAACTCCTTTCTTTCGCCGCCGAATTTAGGTAACTCACCGGAATTAAGCATGGAGTCAACGACACTGCGCGCCACGTATTGCTGGAATGTTTTTCGGTAACGACTCTTCTCCTGTTGTTCCATGAAAACAGCATATGCAGTGTTCGTCACATATCCCAACGCAAAACTGCTCACAGGAAACACAAACGGCAACCAGAAATCCCATTGCATGAAAAGGTAGATGCACAGAAAAAAATAAAGCATGACGACTGCTAAAGACAGTGCCAGACCATACACCGGTTTTAATTTCATCGTCACCAGATATACCAGACCGCCCAGAAAAAAGATGACAAATGCCACCAACCATGGACTCGCAGGCTGAATAAATTCTCCTGATAAAATTGTGTACAGAGCATTGGCGTGGACTTCAACACCAGGCATGAGCTGCTTGCTGTCTTCGTAATCGAAAAACGGCGTCAATTTATTGTCTTGCAGCTCTTCCGCTGACGCGCCGATGAATACGATTTTGTTTTTGAAAATTTCAAATTCCTTGTAATCTTCAAAAACATCCGTATCTTCCCGTGCGTCCGGCAACTGAAAACGGCTATCGTCTAGAATATTTGCCAGTGAATAAGTCGGGAAATTTCCGGCGGGTCCTGTGAAATGAATGAGCATGGTGTCAAATTCATATCGCGGGATTTGGAATTTTCCGATTTTCAATAGCTCCTGATCATCAACGCTGATTTGAGTCGGTGGCAGATTTTGCATTTTACGCAAAACTTCAATGGCAAGAGGGAAATAAATGTGTCCGTGAACATTTTGGAATAAATTATAACGGCGAATGAAGCCGTCTTCATCCAGGTAAACATTAGCGTAAGCCCAAGAAGCACCAGCATTAAGGAGGGTTTTCAATGGTTTTAGCGGATAGCGATTGAGCGTATTGTGGGAACCATATTCAGCGACAATTTTTCCCGCCAAAATCACATTGGGATAACGTTGAATCGCATCTGCCAGCGCTACATCATCCATCGGATCAATCGAAGAAGGCTCTGTAAATTCAATATCCAACACAATCAATGCAGCGCCGGCCTGGGCTAAATTTTCAATTGCCCGGGCAAAATAGCGACGCGGGAAAGGCCATTTGTGTTTGAGGCTGACAAAACTTTGGTCATCCACGGTCACCAAAACAATACCGGAATTTTCCAAAGGAATCTCTCCCTTGAGCCGGAATCGAAAATCATAAATTTTCAATTCAGCTCCCTGGAAAACTCCGAACAAGTGCAGAAGAACCGATAAAAAAATCGCTCCCAACACACTGCAGCAACCAATCACCCAACGATTTCTTATTTTTTTCTTCATAAATTTCAAACGGAATCAGTTCGACTGAAAAAGTTTAATTTAACGTAACTATTCGGCAGACAAAATATTTGCCACAGAGTGCAAGGCTCGCATAGGAATTATCACTTCATTTAATCGAAACTATTAAAAAAATAATTATCTCTGTGTCTCGGTGGCTGAATAGTAACTATTTAGCGACGCAAATAAACTTCCCCCAATTTTTTAATATCGCATTTGATAGCGAACGCGTAACAAGCGATTTTTATAACTGCCGGCAATTTCATCGCTGAAATTGATAAAGTTGAAATCCCAGACGAACTCGTGATTGCCGTAGAATTTGTAACTTCCGCCGATTTTAAATGCCGACCGCTGGTAGTCCGTGTATTTCATTTCCATCGGCTGGAGTAGTGGGTTCCCCATTTCGTCCACGTAGCTCAAGTACGTCCCTTCAGCGCTCGTTTTCGACCAACCGGCTCTCAATTTCAGTTTTCCGTCAAGCAACGAATAAATTCCATTGGCGCCAAACATCTGATATTGAAATCCATTCAAGCCTTCACCGGCATCGTTTTTATTGGTCGCGAAAGACAGCATTGTCGTCAGCGGCACTTGATAATTTGTGCGCAGGGAAAACATCTGCACGTTATTCGTCAAATTGGAGGCACGGCGATCAAATCCGTCCATGCGATCGTTGGCAATGCGGCTGAAATTAAGCTGATGCGTCAACCCCATGAAGCTGACGTTATAACCGATTTGCAGAGAAATATCGCGGTTTTTATAATTTACAGCGGACATAGTCACTGTTGTATCCAGCCCGTTATTACGATCGTATTGTTTCCAGCTAATGCTCACCCGCGGCAAGAAAGTTTGACTCGGGAAATAGGAAAATCCCACGCTGAAAGAACCATAGTCATTAGGCTCTGTTGCCGGATCACCATCATCTTTGGCGGAGATCCCTTCAAGAAAATTTTCATAACCCAGATTCAGATAAAATTGATTTTTGAACAGACGGATCCTGTCGAAAAGTGAGAATCCGCGGACATCTTTTCTCAGAAAGCTATTCGCCAGCGAATTGTATTCGGAGCCGATGGATTTATAAATGGCGATAATATTATGACCGAAATAGTTGAATTTGAAACTTGTCTGATAAGCCAGCGAAGTCAGTTTAGAAGGATCGATGGGAATAAGAGACGTATTCAATACAAAATATTTTTCATAATCCGCCGGGTCAAATGGAATCTCGCCGATGGTCGTATCGAATTCCGCTTTGGAAATCGAACCCGTAGAAATATCGTTCGCCAGCAAACTGAATGCAGCGCTCGCCTTTAATTCAATGCGGTGCTTATCAAAAGCAAGAAGCAGATCTGGCCCCACAACAACATTATCTTTCGGCTGGGTGCTGTTTGCGATTGAATTGACATCATCCTTCACTTTTACCAGATTAATGCCAAATTGAAAATTTTCTCCTCGACCAAAGCTGGGACGAAAGGCAATTAAATTCTGCGCATAGGTTCCATAGCGATAAATGCCGGTTGTGCTGACAATTGTATCTCCGGTAGCAGGATTGATGAATTTATACGGATTCCCCGGAACCGGATCAAAAATATCACTGTAGCTAATCCCTTCCACCTTTCGATTTGTTTGCCCCATGGCAAATTCAAAATTAAAAAAGCCAAATCTCAAATAAGCTTCCACGCCGCGAACGCGCCTGCCCCAGAGCATAAGTTCATTCCAACGCGGAGATGTGTCACCTAATTTCACGCCAATCCACTTATTCCCGGCTTCAAAAAACAAACGGTTGCGCGGTTGAAATTCCGACTTGTCGCGCGAAGTGATGAACACATTACCGCGAAAACGGAGAGAACCATAACTACCGCGAATCGAGCCGCCGATGTTACTCGTTGTTAGCGTGCTGTCGATGACTTTTTCATCACGATATTCCGCGTAAAAATTACCCGAATAAGCTTTCTTTTTCTCGCTGGCAAATGTCCGTGCCTCATCTTTCTTCATCACATAAAAGCGCCAGGAAACTGGTTCCAGTTTTTCCCCTTGTTTATCTTTCAGTTG
>NATN01000225.1 GCA_002085355.1 Candidatus Zhuqueibacterota bacterium 4484_87
CATCATTGCGACTATTGTCAATCCCGAAAACAGACCGCAGATGGCAACTGTCCGCGATGGTGTAATGCCTGTGCCTGAGCCTGATCATTCCCGCAAGGCTGAAATTATCCGCGAAGAGATTACTTTTAACGACAACGACTTTGCCGTTGAAGTTTTGCGTCAGGAATTTGAAGAAAAAACCGTGGATTTAAAGAGCGCTCCGATTATCGTCGCTGGCGGGTACGGCGTTGGCAGCAAGGAAAATTTCCAGCTCATCCAGGAACTCGCCGATGCTTTGGGCGGTGAAGTTGCCGGTTCGCGCGCTGCAGTGGACGCTGGATTTGTGCCCAAGGAGCGGCAGGTCGGGCAAACCGGTACAACGGTGAGACCCAAACTTTACATTGCCGTGGGGATTTCCGGCGCGGTTCAGCACACAGCGGGAATGAAAGACGCGAAAAAAATCATCGCGATCAACAATGATCCTGAAGCGCCGATTTTCAAAATTGCCCACTACGGCATCATCGGCGATCTCAACGAAGTCGTTCCCAAACTCATTACCCATTTTCGTAAACATCAATAAAATCGGACGAAAAGACTGAAAGATAAAGGAAAGATCATGGCAAATTTTTATTTGGATAATGCGGATATTCAATTTCTCATGAAGCATCTTGACCTGGAAGAAGTGATTCGACTCATTGAAAATGACTTCCGGGAAAAAGATGAATTTGATGAGGCCCCTCGAAATGTCGAGGAAGCAAAAGAAAATTACCACCTCGTCCTGTCCAGTCTGGGCGAGATGTGCGCAGAAAAAATCGCTCCCGAAGCCCCTGCTGCAGACGAAGAAGGTGCAAAATTCTGGGAAGGAAATGTGTTCTATTCCATTCCCACACAAAAAGCGATGAAATTGCTCAGAGATGCGGAATTGATGGGATTCACCCTGCCGCGAAAATACAGCGGATTAAATTTTCCTGTGACTATTTATTCCATCGCCATCGAATTGGTCTCGCAGGCGGAAGCCGGATTGCAGAATGTTTTCGGTTTGCAGGAAATTGCAGCTACGATCAATGAATTTGCAGACGAAGAAATCAAGGCAAAATATCTGCCGTTATTTGCCTCAGGGAAAGTCACCGGCGCCATGGTACTCACCGAGCCGGAAGCAGGTTCTGATTTGCAGGCTGTTCAACTGAAAGCGACTTTTGATGAAAAAGAAAATTGCTGGCGGCTGAAAGGAAACAAACGTTTCATTACAAACGGCAATGCGGATGTAGCGCTGATTTTGGCGCGATCTGAACCCGGTACTTCCGACGGACGCGGATTGTCCATGTTTTTATATGAGCGTGACGAGACGGTGGTCGTCCGACGTATTGAAAATAAATTGGGCATTCACACTTCTCCGACTTGCGAACTGCAATTTAATGACACCAAAGCAATCTTAATCGGAAAACGCCGCATGGGACTGATCCGTTACGTGATGGCTCTGATGAACGGCGCCAGACTGGGAATCGCCTGCCAGGGTCTCGGAATTGCGCAGGCTGCTTACAACGAGGCACTGAAATATGCTGAGGACAGGGAGCAATTCAAGAAAAAAATTATCGACATGCCGCCGGTTTTTGACATGCTGGCAAATATGAAGATGAAGATTGAAGCGGCGCGTGTCTTGACTTACGAGACATCGATCATTGTGGACAAAAAGAAACTGCTGGAACACAAAATTGCCCATAGCGAGCAAAGAAATCCGGAAGACAAAAAGAAGCTCAAATATTACGACGCGTTGGCAGCCACTCTGACGCCTATGGCAAAATATTATGCCTCGGAAATTGCCAATGAAGTGGCGGATGATGCGATTCAGATTCACGGCGGCACTGGCTACATGAAAGAATTCAACGTGGAGCGTCATTATCGGGATGCGCGAATCACCAATATTTACGAAGGCACATCTCAATTGCAGGTTGTTGCAGCCATCGGCGGCGTGCTGACGCGCGCGCTGGAACCGGAGTTTGAACATTTGATGAATTTGATCGCGGATTCCGAGCAGAAAGTTCATCTGGACGAACTGAAAAAATGCCGCGAGCGGCTCGATCAGGCGATTGATTTTGTGAAAGAAAAAAATGACTCAGATTACACTTCGTATTACGCCAGAAACCTGGTGGATATGGCAATGGAACTTTACATTTCGCTGCAACTCTTGTATTTCGCGCGTTACAGCGAGCACAAAAATCTCATCGCGGAGCAGTTTCTGACACAAACAATTCTGAATAGCGAGCAATATCACGCCCGCGTCACCAGCGGCAGACGCCTGGTGCTGGAACGCTATCGCGACATAATTTATGACTCTGTTGAACAATAATGCCCATTGATTGAAAACCTCAGGCTGCGATGGTGGTAGCAACTGACCAGCATCGCAGCTTGAATATCGCTTTTCGACATATCCTCATATCACACCACAAATACAACAATTTCACAATAAAAATTCTTTTTAATTTTTCATTTTGATTCATCAAATTTTTTTCCTATATTTTTTTTAAAAAAACAGAAAAGACAGAAACAAAACCGCTTGATTCTGAAGAAAAATTAAAAGACAAAACAAATTTATCTCACAATCAATTTTCATTCAACACAAAATAAAATAATGTGCTGCCACATGACTGATTCGGTTGAAAATAATTTCCCAAATGACGCAAGCGCCCATCTAACCAGAAGCAAGACGCAGCTCTGCATTGCTGCTTTTGCATTTGTTTTGGCAATTCACTCTCTCTTGCTTTCTGCCATGCCGCTCTTTTGTCAAACCGATTCTTCTTTCATTGTTTTCGATGAAATTGTCATTTCTGGTAATCACCAGCTTTCAGTCAAGCAAATCAAACATCTTTTTACCAAAAGAAGTTATTCCCGTAAGGAATTTGAGCATTTGCTCGGGCAAATTGCTGATCTTTACCGGAACGAATCAAGACCGTTTGTTAAAATAAATGCCCGAACAAAAGAATCCACTTTATCGCTCAAGATTGATGAGGGAGTAAGATTAAGACTGGACGCAATTTATTTGAACGTGCCGGACTCAAATTTTCACAAAGAATTGGTCCCTTTGCTCGATCTCCGCGACAGAAGTCAGGTGGCACAGACAGTTTTTTTCAATGTTGAAAATTTGCTTTCGTATCTGGAAAATCACGGCTATCCTTTTGCGCAGATTGAAATCGATAGTCTGAATTTCCAAAAAGAGCAACAGGGAAAAATTCTGGCAATTAAGTTTTTTCTGAAAATTTCGCCCGGGCAAAAAGTATATCTTGATGAAATTCACATTTCAGGAAACAATTTGACAAAAAAGAATGTGATTTTGCGGGAGGCAAGATTGAAAATTGGTTCGCTTTTCCGGCAAAATCAGATTTCCCGTCTGCCGGAACGGCTGATGAAGACCGGATTTTTCACCGCAGTAGGGGAGCCAAAAATTGCCATTGATGAGAAGGGGAAAGGGCATCTGCTGATCGACGTCACTGAGGGCAATCCGAATCAGCTCAATGCGGTCATCGGATACACGCCCGCAGCAACGCCTGAAGAAAAAGGCTATTTCACCGGACTGATCGACATTGCATTCAAAAATTTGCTCGGCACCGGGCGCGTGCTGGAAACTTACTGGCAAAAGAAAGACCGCCACAGTCAGGAACTGCGCTTTCATTACGTGGAGCGCTGGGCTTTCGGATATCCTGTCCATGCAGGTTTCGGATTTGAACAGACCATTCGCGACACAACTTATGTGCGCCGCAATATCGGCGTCGATTTTGACGTGCCATTTTCCGATTTGCTGACCATTCACTCCCATTTCGGGAAAGAGTCCATTTTGCCTGATTCGCTGGGACAAATTTTGTTTACACTTCCTCGGAGCAACTCCAATTTGGTGCGCATCGGCTTCACTTACGATTCCCGGGAAAATCCCTGGAATCCCGCGCAGGGACTATTTTATCAGACCAGATATGAATTTGCCCGAAAGAAAATATCTTCGCTTCCCGCGTCAATTACTGATTCAACAAATTTTGCCGGTACTTTCCGCAGGGACAAGATAGAAATGGATGCCGAGCTGTTCGTGCCGACTTTCCGCTATCAAACCATTTTGTGCGGCATACACGGCAGGCAGGTCAAGTCAAAAGAAGAAAAATTATCAGTGGCAGATTTGTACCGTCTCGGCGGCACCAACACCTTGCGCGGCTACCGCGAAGATGAGTTTTTAGGCGAACGGCTTGCCTGGCTCAATCTGGAATATCGCTATCTTTTGGGACCCCGCTCGCGGGCGTTTTTATTTTTTGATGCCGGTTACATTATGCGGACAAAGGAGGATGACAATATTTCTGAACAAACCAAATTCAGCTACGGCTTCGGTTTTCGCATTGAAACCAGGCTCGGCATTATCGGTATTGATTACGGCATTGGGCAGGGGCGCGGACTTGCCGGCGGGTTGGTGCATATCGGATTAATGAATAAATTCTAATCTCAAAATAATTTCACAACTTCTTGTATCTGGCAGTATTCGGCTATCTTGTCAGAGTTACTTTCAACTTTTCCCCGGAGTGGAGATAAATCGTCTTATGGACATAGGTGTTAAATTTCCGCGTTTTTCCATCACCGCGGGGAATTTCAATTTCCACAGGGGCGTACAAATAATATTTTCCTTCTCCGACTCGTTGAAATACAAATTTTCCGGAATCGTTAGTCACTGTTTTTCTGATATATTTCAATGCCCGCAAATCCGGCTCTTCAATGGGAATACCGTTTTGCACAGTTTTGACGTAAAATTCTTCGCTGTAGCTAGTCGCCGGATTGAGAGTTACTTCACAATCGACGCCAAATTCTTTTTTCCCGTTCGGCTTTGTGAGCATGATTTGACCTTCAATCTCAGCATCACCGGATAATTGCAGAAATTTATATTCAGCAGGGTTAAACGGCCTGCGTTTCTCTCGTTTCATTCCTGATTGCGTTGCCGCACATCCCACAAGGATGAGCAACATGATCGTTAGTCCTGTCCAGCGCATAAAATTTCCTCATTTTGTCATAGTTTTAACGCCAAAAATATAGTGAAAATTATTCACTTTGTCAAGCCATTAAATGGGTTTCGGCTGAATGTCCCACCAAATTTGCGGACATTTTTTGCACGGACTAATCATTTTTGGGCTCTTGGGCTGGCTTTTTTTATTGCGCTCTTTCAGAGCTC
>NATN01000226.1 GCA_002085355.1 Candidatus Zhuqueibacterota bacterium 4484_87
GAAATTTTCGTTGATATTCCCGAAGAACAATTCAGGGAATTGGAAAAAACCTATCACCTGCTCGCAGCCGGCGAAAGCGAACCAGTAATCTGTCAATTGGCAAATCTCCCTGATGCCAAAAAGCTTGCCATTATCGATTACTTCAGTCATGAGCGATTCGATGCAAAAGCTGAACGATTTCGTGAAATGCGGCAATTTGCCTCATGGAACCAGATTTTATACAGCGGCATTATGGAAGCCTTAGGGTATGCAAAAAATCAAACGGTGTTTCGCAAGCTGGCTGCCCGTTTGCCGTTTGAAGCTTTGCTAAATGAAAAAAAGCACACCAAGGCGTCTGACCTGCTCATTTACATTCAGGGACTGCTTTTTGGCACAGCAGGTTTGCTTCCCAGCCAGGAGACTTCATTCGATTGGAGAAGAATCAAGGATCAGGCAGCAAAAGATTATGTGGAGGAACTGGAAAAAATTTGGGCTAACTTTTCAAAACGCCTCGGACTCGAACCACTCCCACGGGAAGATTGGCTTTTCTTTCGCTTACGTCCGGTGAACTTCCCAACGCGGCGCATTGCCGGAGCGAGTATTATTTTGCTGCGGTTTTTTGAAAGCGGTTTTCTGGAAAAACTGCTCCAACTTTTCAGCAGCCAAAAGGAAAATCCGCGAAAAGCAGCCAGAGAGCTGATAAAAGCATTCACCTGCCAAACCAGCGGCTATTGGGCGCAATTTTATACTTTTTCCGAATCCGCCGATGACTACAATTCTGACAAAAAGGTCACCCTTATTGGCTCCTCGCGCGCCAAAGAAATTGTTGTGAATATTGTTTTGCCGGCAATCTTTGGTTTTGCTTCTGAAACAGGAAACTCGCAGCTTAAAAATCAGTGCCAACAAATCTATTTTGAATTTCCAAAAACAACTACCAATATCATCGAAAGAAAAATGATTGCGCGATTATTCAGCGATAGCAGTGAAGCGCGGGAATCAATCACAACAGCAGCAAAGCAGCAAGGCTTGATACATTTGTACAAACTATTTTGCCGCAGAAACGAGTGCAGCCGCTGTCAAAAAGTGGCATCGAAATTGGAATAATCTTTCATTTGATTTGGTGGAATTGAGGGAAATTTAATTATTGAATAAGAACTTGCTAATCCATGCCCAGTTGTGAATTTAATCCATCAATTTCCCTGCTGTGAGCAATGGCCTGCCATCAACAATAACAGTCGGCTTGTGGAAGACCATGTCAAGATGCAATTTTTTAGGAGTACTGCCACCTTCGGCGAGGTGGTCCCCCAAAGCGATGTGTGCGGTGCCTAATTTTTTCTCGTCTGCAATTGATCTGCCGGTGAGCGTCACGCCGGGATTTGCTCCTATCCCGAACTCGGCCACATTTCTCCCGTTTTTACCGAAGCGTTTGATTCGTTTCCGGACGATGTCCGCTATTTCATCGCCGATCACCTGTGTCACAAAACCATCTTTGATGTACAATTTCAACGGAGTCTCAACCAGTCCGATTTCAGGAATTGAGCCATCAATCACAACGATGCCGTTCATTGTTTTTTTATCGGGAATAACATAAGCCTCCCCTGCCGGTAAAATCCCGAAAGTCCCCGGTGTCTGAGCGCAACCGTCATTCACATTGCCCTTGTGCCGCGAAATCCGAAAACTAATATCCGTCCCCGCGCGAGTAGTTACTTCCACTTTTCTGCCGATGGAAAAAATGTCAGCAATGCGGGAACACATCCGACTGATGAAATCATAATCCACATTAACTGACTTCTCCAAAATTGCCGTATCTGTGCCGTTCAGGCAAATGATGCGGTTTCCATTATGGCAGGCATGGGCAATAATTTTGGAATGCACCAACGAAGGCTCGGTCAATAGCACGATGGTATTCGTATTGTTGACAAATCTCCTGGCAGTTGCCGAAAGCTCTAACGATTCAGATTTGAGACGGGGAATTTGCAGGAGAAAACTTTCAACATTTCTGGAGGACGCCTTCAAAACAAACAGATCAGCAAGTTCGGAATTAATATCATCAGTCACAACCAGCAATGATTCGCTCTGTTTAATTTTTAAGCACTCAAAAATAATTTTGTGAATAGCTTTTTCGACTCTTTTCATATCAAAAACCAGCTTCCAAAACAAAAGCGAAGACGCCGGATAGTTTCCGGCTGCCCATACAGCAATTTACCTTTTGGCAATAATCCAAACGAATTCAGCTATTTAAAAATTAAAAATATTTTTCAAAAAGTCAATAGCTTTGTGACAAAGCAGCAAAATTTTTTAAAAAGAAATCAGAAAAGGACAAAAAAAGTCTCCTCATTTTTCACGCCAATTGAGGAGACTTAAAAAAGAATTTATGTCATATTTTTTTATTCGTGAGAATGGCCGTGTTCTAATTCTTCATCAGTTGCATCCCGGACTTCCATAATTTCCACATCAAAATGGAGTCTCTCACCTGCGAGGGGATGATTCATGTCGATCGTTACTTCCTGATCCGTCACACCGACTACGGTCACTTCAAGGGGAATTCCCTGGGGGCCCTGTGCCTGTAGCACTTTTCCTTCAAAAAGCTCGATATCACCGGGAATCTGATCGCGCGGGACAACCTGAATCAGCTTTTCATCGCGTTCGCCGTAACCATCACCTGGTTCCACATCAACAATTTTTTTATCGCCAGCTTTCATGCCCATAAGTGACTTTTCCAGACCGGGAATAATCTGATTGTGTCCGGCAAGAAAACTGAACGGACTGTTGCGGTCAAATGATGAATCCAACACTTCACCGGAATCAAGTGATAATTTGTAGTGCATAATGACGATTTTGTCGTTTGCAATTTGCATAATTTTCACCTTTTTGTTTATACGCAAAATTATTTAAATGATTTACTGTAAAATATTTCGAAGAGCTCAACCAGAGTAATTTCCGAACGGTCGGATATTGCGGTTTGTTCATTAACTGAACCAAAGAAGCAGCATTGTTCGGAGAGTGCGGTCACATGTCTTGTCAATTATCAGAATATAAAAAATAAAATATTGAAAACCAATATCTTTTTTAATAATTTTTTATTTTACACTAATTTTGATTCATAATCGGAGCAAAGGATTTAAAATTATTCCAACTTGCTCAAATTTTCCTATGAGAACAACCATTTTTGCTGTTATTTACTGCCCTTTTCTTCTTTTTCAGGATGGTAATTCTTAAACTCAATAAATTTATATCTCACCAAAGAGTGGATAAAAACAGACAACCGCTCATAAACCGGCTCTATTTTCTCGGAAAAATTTTTCTGCAAATCCTTCCCAATATCTTCAACCGTCTTATCGCCGTCAATGTGCTTCCAGACAAAACTACCGTATTCATCTAAATTAACGTTAAAATGAGGTTTTTTCATCCGCGGCAATACATATTTCTTCATAAATTTATTCTGATATTTGGGTTTCAAGATGGTGATGGTGCCATCTTCATTCTCTCGTGATTCAAGTTTTTTTTGTGGAATTAAATCCAATAAGTTGACAGACATGCAGTTACTCCAGGAATGTTGATTTTTATTTCTTTTTAATGTATCAAATTTTCTTCAATAAATCAACGGAAATTTTTATTAACAGCAAATTATGACAAAATCTTTGTTTTTTATCGGTTCCTCAAAGGATTGGACGTGAGATACGCGGCATTTTCAAAAATTATCGGCCAATCTGAAAAAAGCTCTTCGCTGGTTGTAACTTCAACAAAGAGCTTTTTTAATATTAAAAATATTGCCAAACTATTAGTTTTGTTTTTTCATCGCCTTCAACGGATAATAAATCATCACAAAAGCGAGAATCGCAAAAACGAGGAAGCCCAAAATTGCGTAGCCTTCCGGCGTCTTGCCTTCTGCAGTAAGATTTCCAAACATCGCATTGAGTTTGATATTGGAGACAACAAGGATCGCCAAAAGAATTCCCACCAATGCTTCTCCGGCGACAAGGCCTGAAGCGATCAAAAGGCCGAAACTTTCGAGCCTGCTTTTCATTTCCTCGTGTCTTTCTTCGGGTTCTTTTTCAATCTCTTTTTCGCCCATTTTTTCTGTTGCATATTTAATGATTCCACCGACAAAAATTGCAAATGTCGTGGTGAACGGCAAATACATTCCGACTGCTATCAACATCGGAGACGGCGATTCAATCAGGATGAGTGCCACAGCAAAAAACATCCCTGCGACCACCAGAGGCCACGCCATATCGCCGCTGATTATTCCTTTGGACATCATCGCCATCAAACCGGCCTGCGGCGCAGGAAGCGCATCTGTACCGATTCCGTTAGCCTGATGCAACCACATAATCGGAAGCACCAAAACCAGAGCCGCGGCAACAACACCAATGCCCCCCCCGATCTGCATTCTGTACGGCGTCGCGCCGAGAATGTGTCCGACTTTCCAGTCCTGCATCATGTCCCCGGCAACACCGGCGACAACACAGACAACCGAGGCAACAGCTAAAGTAGCTGCAATCCCTTCTTTTTTACCACCAAGTCCGGCTACCAGCATGAGCAGGGCAGCGATGAGCAAAGTAGAGAGCGTCAACCCGGAAATCGGATTTGAAGAAGAACCAATGATACCAACGAGATAACCGGCAACTGCGGCAAACATGAAACCAGCGATTGCCATGACCACGGCTGCCAAAAGCGCAGATCCCCAGGCGCCGGCAAACCATTTGTACAAAATTACCATACAAACAACCAGCACCAGAATAGCAATAATGACTATGCCAAAGGGGGCGTCTTTATCAATTCGGCTCGTCTCACTCGATTCGCCTGCTTTTGCCGCAGCAATATCAGCGATTCCCTTGCGTACACCGGCGAACAAACTGTTTCTCATTTTAAACAGCGTGTAAAAAGCGCCCACCAACATGCCGCCGACTGCGACAGGTTTCACGGTGGCGTTATAGGCTGCCTTGGCAATGGTCATCCAGCCAAAACTGCCAACAACCGTACTGAGATCGTTACTCATAAGGAAAAGGACAATGGGCATGAGAAAGAGCCAGCCAAAAATACCTCCGGAAAAGGTAATCGAAGCCAGCCGAAATCCAATAATGTAACCGACACCCAAAAATGCAGGAGAACTACTCGGACTCTGCAGAAACATCCTTCCTTCATGCGCAGACTCTCCGCCCGGAATCAGCTTGCTGGTGGAACTGTCCCTTTGATAAAAGTCAAACCATTGGCATTTTTGAAAAATTCGATGACTCCCGCCAAAAGCATAGGCAGAAAAACAAATCCGGCTCCGGAACTGCCTCCCTGACCTATTTTCACAATTTCAGCGCACGCTTTACTCTCCGGATATGGCAAAGTCGCGTCTTCAATTAATGTGCGACGTAAAATGATGACAAATAGCACACCAAGCACGCCGCCGACCAGCATCAACAATGTGGACTGCAGATAGTGGAATTCATCCCATACTCCGGCAATGATGAACGCCGGAATAGTAAAAATGGCTCCGGCTGCCAGAGCTTCACCCACAGCGCCTGTTGTTCGAGCCATATTTTCTTCCAAAATCGTTCCCTTGAATGGCCGAAGCACTGCCATTGCAATCACTGCTGCCGGAAACGTCGCTGCGACTGTCATTCCCGCTTTCAATCCGAGGTACGCATTTGCTGAGCCTAAAATAACAGCCATGAAAATACCAAGCAAGATAGCCTTCAACGTCAATTCTTTCATGTCTGTTTCCGCAGGTACATAAGGCTTGTAGGATTGAGTTGTTCCTCCCGTGGCTTTTACATCCGCCATTTCCTTCCTCCTGGGATTAGTTTTTGTTTCTGTGATTTATTTTTGTTTCAATTAATTGTTTTAAATTCAATTCACAATACATTTGTCAGGGAAAATTGTTACTAAATTTTAGCAAATTTAAAGTTAAACATAAAAATTCAATAGCAAAAAGTCAAGTAAAAAATAATCTTTATTAAATTATTAGGCTTGCTATTGATTTTCAGAAGAAATCTTCGTATATTATCAACAAAATTTTTCAGGAAAAATATGGCTATTTTATCCGATATTACTTTAGGACAATATTACCCGGCGAATTCAATCATTCATCGTCT
>NATN01000227.1 GCA_002085355.1 Candidatus Zhuqueibacterota bacterium 4484_87
GTCAATAATTTTGTCGTAAGGAATCAGCAAATGTTCATCCCGATATTCCAGGGAATCAGGATTAACTCGTGCGATGACGATCGCATCTTTTTCGCCGCCGATGAGCCAATCATAGCCAAAAACCTGCAAAATGAGCTGCATATTGGGAATATCCGGATTATCGATATCCGGCGTCTCCGGTTTGTAAAATTCCAGCCGCGATTGCGAAAGGTCAACGCTCCCGGGCGCATTTATGGTATGATCGATACCATCTTCCGCCAATACAGCGAATTCACCCGGTGATAAAGGAAAATCCCCTCCGTTGCCAGGCACCTGCCACACATTTTTCGAATAAACAAATTGATCATCCCGTGGATAAGCTTTGCTGACAACAGCGACCACCAGTCCATCGAGATAAATTGTGGAATCCGATTGATTATAAAGCTCAAGATATTTATCGTGAAAATACAGTCCGGCATCAGGAGGACCGCAGGCATAAATTTCGCTGATCACCAGCCCGTTGCCGGTAATAACCAAATCCATCGGCAGAATGAGCGTGGAGTCCACATCAGCGCGAATTGTCATTTTTTTGATGGACACATTTTTCAAAGCGACATTTTCGCTCGCTTCACCGGTTGCTTTTTCCACTTCTTCCGGCGCAAGCTTGCGTTCTGCCGTCACAAAATAGTCATCAGACAACAATCCCGTAGCATTCACGAGCCCGATCGAGTCAGAGAAAAAAGTGAATTCCTGGCCCAGAGAATTGGACTGGAGTTTGAGCGATGCCCCGGAGACGCCGGCTCTGCCGTAAATTTTCTCCATGTAGCCGGAGTCATCAAATAAGAGAATCTTAATCGGTGTCTTTCGCTCAATTGCAACCGGCTTTTTCTCCACCTGCAAAATTTTATCACAGCTTCCCATTGAAAACAGAATGAAAATAAAAATTGCTATTTTTTTCATTGTCAAAAAACTCCCAGCGAGGTACTCATTTCGACCCCAAAAAACAGTTCCGGATTGCGCCGTGTGTAGGACGGATAATTTGGATGGGTGCGCTTTAATCTGTAAAAAGGCCTGTAGTTGAAAAAATTATTCACATAAAAAGACACTTCTGCGCCTTTCCAGAGCGATTTGGTTACTTTCAAATTGAACAACCACAAATTGGGTCTGTCTTCTTCCAGCAACTGGTAAGGCTGATAGCTTCTCCTCAATCTGGCGTAGCGGGAATCAGCTTGTTCGGCTTCCGAAATCCAATAAGTGTTGCCATCTTCGGCAAAATAGCCAATTGCCAACGTGTCCGTCATTCCATTTCTGCCGTCAATGTTCATCAACTCCTGCTGAATGTGCAGCGTAACCCAGATCCCCAGTGAACGCGCTTGAATTTCAAAACGATAGTTCAGCAAAAGATTTTTGCGGTAATTTTCCTGCGGCTTGTAAAAAGGGATAACGCTCATGTCTAACTCGGGGCTGTAGCGTTTGATGCCCAGAGTTTCCTTTGTCCAACCGCTTTTTTTATCCCGATAAGCCGCATCAAAAGAAAAGACCGTTTGAATCACTGGCAGACGTTTAGTTCTGAGAGAAAATTCCACGCCTTTTACTTTCATCCAGCCATCATTGATATATGAATTGTAATCTTCAAACATGAAATTGCGTACCACATATTCGCTCAAATCAGGATAATCGGGAAAAGATTTCTGCGGCAAAATAATGGGTATCGTCATCGAGCGAAACATGCCTGTTGTATGATTGTAAAAGCCGGTTATGGAAAAACCAACAGCGCTGATCTGCTGATCCAGGCTCACTTCATATTTTTCCTGTTGGTAGCCTCGCAAATTTGCATTATTGCGATCGCGAATGTAAGTGGAAATCAAAGAGAAATTCTGGGCAGGATCCGTGGGGTCGACGACTGAAACGGTGTCTACAACATCAAAATATTCGGGGCCGGGAAAAATCATTGCCATTGGCGGTGATTTTGAAGTCGTGCCATAGCCGGCGCGAATCTGTGTTTGCGAAAATAGTTGCATGGAAAAATTAATTCTCGGATTAAAAAAACTGCCATTTCGCGATTGGACGAAATCGGTTTTGCCGAAAAGTCCGGCAAAGTCCACACTTTCCGGTCGATAGGCCTCGTAGCGAAACCCCAACTGCAACGTAACGGGTTTAATAATTCTGCCATTAATTTTATCCTCTGCATAGAAACTGACAGTATTGTACGCTGGTAATTCATCGTAGCGGCGAATTCGAATGGCTTGTGTGCCTAAAATCGGCGGATACAATGGATCAAACACCACGCCTTTTCCGCGATTGAAATCATCGCGCCAGGTGATGCCAGCCAAAAACGTGTGGAAGAAAGGCTGTGTCGTCCATTGGTGCTGATAGTAAATATCCGCAAACAGATTCCACATTTCGCCTTTGAGCCATTTTTTGCCCACATACGATCCAAAAACAATGTATCCTTCCTGAGTGCCCTCATCCAGGCGATCTGAAAGCACGAGATTGTCACGGGAAATTAATTGCTGTAAATAGGAATTCTGCCTGGTGAAAGAGACAGAGTAATTTGCATTCAAGCGCGAAAAATCTGAAAATTTGTAAAAATAATTACCAGAAAATTTGAGATTGTAATCCCGATTGTACCATGCTTCGCGGAGCGCATAGCCGGGCTTTTCTTTACTCTCGTCAAATGCACGCGTGAAAAAAAGCTGATTCCTCGTGCGAAATTTTTCACTTTCCCGCGCAGCGGATAATTGTGCAGACAGCCTGGTGTAACCGTCGCCGGTGATTCGGATGTCGCGCTCTGAATATGCCAGGTTAAAATTACCTGAAATAATCCAATTTTTCCAATCCGTTCCACCGGAAAAGTTTGTCTCATAAAGATGAGGATTGTATTTGAATTTCAACCGAAATGGCGATTTTGCGCTTCGGGTATTGACCAGCAAAATGCCATCAACCAGATCGCCGTGGCGTGCAGACGGAATCCCCCGGATAACCTCCACTTCGCGAATATTTTCCGCCGGAATGGCGCGCAAATCAATGCCGCTTGCTCCCGAAGCTGTGCCAATTCCTGTCTGCAAGTTCGCATTGTTGCTCAAAGGAACGCCGTCCATGATTACTTTCGTACCAATGGAATTGCCGCCGCGAATTGTTGCCTCGGCTGAATAGTGCAAGTTGGGATTTTCAGTCTTTTCGCCAGGGACGAGCTGCAAAACATCGTTCAGACTGGACGCCTGAATATGTTCGATTTCCGCAGATCTGATAACCGATTTCGTTTCCGGAGTTCGGGGAATGAACTCATCCTCGGCAGTAACGGTAATTTCGCCCAATTGAATGGCAGAGCTTTTCAATGTAAAATGACGGAATATCTTCTCATTCTTTTTGAGCTCAATGGTTTCCTTTTTTGTTTTGTAGCCGATGTAGCTTACAATCAGCGTATATTTCCCCGGCGGCAGTCTCAGTGAGAATTTCCCTTTTAGATCGGTTGCTGTTCCCAGGTAATTTTCCTGAACAAAAACATTGGCATACGGCAGCGGATTTCCTTGTTCGTCTGTGACTCTGCCGGAGAACACGCTGTTTTTTTCGCTCGCCACTATTTGAGCGACAAAAAGAAATACTGTCAATAAAAGAAATTGGTGCGTTTTATTCATTATTTTCAAACCGTTTGCGTCCGAAACTGTGAGTTATTTTCTGTTTTGCGTCAGAGCTTTATTTGCAAAAGTCAACTAAACAATTTTTTAATGCGCTGATACGCGTCCTCCCACTGCTCCTGATTTTCGGGCAAAAACTCCCGCAATGCAAAAGAATTTGCTATCAATTCTCTTCCTTCTTCCACAGAACTGAGCTCTTTTTTGGCAATCGCCTGCACCACAATATTGCCCAGCGCCGTAGCTTCCGAAGGTCCGGCAATGACAGGGATGCCCAGAGCATTGGCAGTGAATTGATTCAAAAGTTGATTTTGCGAGCCGCCGCCAACAATGTGTAGTCTGTCAATTTTTTTGTCGTGCATGGAATTTATCATATCCATGATAAAGCGATATTTCAATGCCAGGCTTTCAAAAATAGTGCGCAATAATTCGCCCTGAGTTTCTGGCATTGGCTGATCCGTGCGTTTGCAAAAATCTTGAATTGCTTTTGTCATATCAGGCGGATTCAAGAAAATAGCATCGTCCGGATTGATGATCGAACGGAAGGGTTTTGCCCTTTCGACGAGCGATGGCATTTCTTCGTATCCCACCGTTTTTCCGTCCAATTCCCACTGATACATGCAGCGCTGCAATAGCCATAACCCCATTGCATTTCGCAAAAAACGGATTTTACCATTAACGCCGCCTTCATTGGTGAAATTAAACCGCATAGAATCATCGCTAATGATAGGCGTGTCAGCATCGATTCCCATCAGCGACCAGGTGCCGGAACTGAGATAAGCCCAGTTACCTGAAAGCGCAGGAACAGCGACCACGGCACTTGCAGTATCGTGCGTCGCGGGTGCGATAACTTCCAATTTTTTTATCCCTGTTTCCAGCTTAATTTCCGGAAGAATGTCGCCGATCAGTGTCCCTGGCTGGATTATTGGAGAAACTAATTTATCAGGTAAGTCCAGTCGGGAAAAAATTTCATTAGCCCAATTCTTTTGATTAGCATTTAAAAGCTGCGACGTCGATGCAATCGTGTATTCATTTAACTTTTCCCCGGTGAGGAAAAAATTAAACAGATCAGGCACAAAGAGCAATTTATCGGCAATTTTCAAGAGATGGCTTTCCGTTTCAACCATGGAAAATAGCTGAAACAGAGAATTAATTTGCATGAATTGAATACCGGTAATTTCATACATTTCTTTTTGGGGCATTTTCGCCAACGCGCGTTCGAGCATGCCGTCAGTTCTGGAATCGCGATAGCAGAAAGGATTTCCAATAAGTTGATTGTCTTTAGTAATTAAGCCAAAATCCACACCCCAGGTGTCAATACCCATTCCCTGCAAATCAGGAAAACCTTTCTTTACAGCAAGCGTAATTCCTTTTTTCAGCTCATTGAATAGATAAGGAAAATCCCAGTACAAATGTCCGAGTATTTGAATTGGACCGTTGGGAAAACGGTGAATTTCTTCGAGCGAGATTTTATCGTTTTCAATCTTGCCGATGATCGCGCGACCGCTGGATGCGCCAAAATCAAATGCAAGGTAGTAATTTGCAGCCATACATCT
>NATN01000228.1 GCA_002085355.1 Candidatus Zhuqueibacterota bacterium 4484_87
GGTTAATTACTTCTTTTCACTTAACCGAAAATGGCCAAGTACTTCCCAGTGACCTTTTTTTATGAGTTTTTTTACTAACGGAAACCGATAATATAGTTTTTTGACAAGTCTGAATTTAAGCAATTTGCCGCCGATGTTTCTCAATCCAAACAATGCGTCCTGCTCGCAGACCCTGCCAGGAAATAGCCCAGGGACGAAAGGCATGTTGTGAATGACCAGAGGCCTGCCATATTCGCCTATGCGTTTGTCAGACAGAATACCGATGTGGCTTGGTCTCCCAACTCCAGTGTCCCAAATGATAATATCTCCGGGCAGCCAATCGGAATAGTCTGTGGTTTCTTTCGTAGGTAGCTGACGCAAATATTTTTTAAAAAACCTGAGCAAAACCCATGTGCGACGATGATCGATATTTTTGTCCGGATGATTGATGCCATAATAATTTTTATTTCTGATTATATCCTCATGAACCTCTTTTTGTAAATCAAATCCTGCATCACGCAAGGCGCGAATCACCAGGTCTGTGCACACGCCTTCCTTGGGATTCACATCGCCGTTCGGATAAACATTATGATTCATTTTTCTTCCGTTTGAATAGAGCAGCGGAAAAACTTTCGTATTCATTTCGCGATTATAGCGGGTTTTGTTTCTTATCTCCTCTTTTGCGCCTTTGAATATTTTTTGGTTGATTTCAGGAATTTTTGATAAATCATATTTTGTAACATGCAGGTCGCTGTAAATCAAAATGACTAAAAATAGTGCCAGAAACGAAAAAACAGATAGCAGCACGATTAAAGCGGCGGAAACAGGTTTGCTCAGTTTCATTATCCCAAACCTTCCCTTTAACCACCGATAACAACAGGCTCTCGATTTTCATCCACAGCAACATAGATGATTTCCGCGGAAGTAACCTGCACAATCTCCTCAGGGTTGTCATAGCGGCTGGCTTCGACTATCACTTCGATCGTAATGGATGTTTTTCCTTTACGAATTGTTTTTGTATAAAATGAAACCTGGTCGCCGACAAAAACCGGCTGGTGAAATTCAACCTTGTTCATGGCAACTGTGACGTAATTTAACGGTGCAGTTTTTCGCGCTTCTAATGCCCCGGCAATATCGAGATAGGAGAGAATCACCCCTCCGAAAACTGTGCCGTAACGGTTGGTATCACGCGGCATGGGCATTACACGCAAAGTTGGTTCTTGTCTGTTCATGAAAATACTCCTCGGTTTTTCAATAAAACAACATCATAAATACTCAAGAGTGTGCTGCATTTTGCTGTGCAGCACACCTCCCGAAATCTTGCAATTCAATTAAATAACTGCCGATAACGTGCATTTTTGATCGCTGGCATTTCTGATTGGACGCCTTTAATGGCTTTCCACAGAATTTGGTTCAGCTCAAATTCCGGTGTTTCATCTTCTTCAGTGAAGTCCATCGCTAAAGAGATTTCGGCACCATAAGCGAGTTTTGAATTTATCTTATCCAGCGGATATGAATTCGGTAAATGATCAAAGGGTGTGGTATCAGGCTTGTCCTGAAATGCTGGGATTAACGGGAAAGCCGCGGCATCGTACTGGCTCATTGGCGGCAAACCTAAAACAAGCTCGATAGTTTTCAGCACGCTGGCAGTGTCATACATATTATGATCCACAAATCCACGGCGTGCATAAGGTGAAGCGACTAACAGAATTGACCGATGCGCATCGACATGGTCGGGGCCATTCTGTGCATCATCTTCCAGAACGAAAACGGCAGATTCTTCCCAAAACTTGCTGTGGGAGAAAGCATCCAGCACCATGCCCAGCGCCAAATCGTTATCCGCGACCATGGAACGCGGTGTGTGTTTTCCCGTTGCTGTTCCGTAAGTGTGGTCGTTAGGCAGACGCATGATCATGAGATTGGGAAGGCCTCCAGTCTTTTCAAATTCATGCAATTCACGAATAAATTCTTTTGCGCGTAACGTGTCCGGGTAATCCAGATCCCAGGGGCGATAATAAGGATCAAAATGTCCCTGCAATGTTTCCATGTCAGTGTATGCGGGTTCCGCCGGATCTTTGGGCGCTTTGATGAACTCGGCATAACTGCGATAGCTGATACCTTTACGTGCTGCCATGTCCCAGAGATAACCGATAGAGGGGAAAGCGATTTCAAAATTTCCTTCGGCAGGGTAGCCTTTGCCTCTGCCGGAATATGTTGCAGGCCAGGTTTTTTCCACAAAATCGGTGGCAATGGCTCCCATGGACCACTCATGACCATCAGCGCTGACTTCGGCATCTACGTAGAAATTGTCAAATAGCACAAATTCTTCAACCATTTTGTGGTGGTTCGGCGTAATTCTTCTGTCGAATAAAACCAACGAACTGTCCCCATTTCCTTGCGGTAAATCGCCGAAAATCTGATCGTAAGTGCGATTTTCTTTGATGATGTACAGCACGTGTTTAATGAGAGATGGTTCCCCGACTTTTCTGGGGATGGCTCGCGCTTGTGTCGATTTTTTTGATTCTTCGCGTCGCCCTTCTTTTTTGTCCCAGCCATTATTCTTTTTTGCTTGCTCTGTAAATTTTGCCAATTGCCCCGTGTCAGGCACCGGCAAAACAGCAACCGTTCCCCAAAGTAAACGTCCGATGTATTGATTTTTATCAGTTTGTTCCGAATTAACAGGGCCTGGTGCTTCAGGATTGGCTCTGGAAATTACTCCTTTGCCATTGGCAATAAAAAGAAAATTGTTTTCAGATGCAACAGCTACTGCTGTCGGATACCAGCCAGTGGGAATGAGACCGATAATTTGCGATTTCCCCGGTTGGGAGATGTCGACTACCGCGACCGTGTTGTTATCTGCATTGGCGACGTAAAGAGTTTTGCCGTCTGCTGATACTGCTAATCCATTCGGCGTGGAGCCGTTTGGCGCATTGGGATAGGGTTTCACTGAAATGGTTTCCGTAGCCTCATCCGTTTTTGTGTCGATGACGCTCACATTGTCCGTGTTGGCATTAGCGACAAAAAGTCTGCCGTCGGGAGACAAAACCATTTTATTGGGATGATCCCCTACGGCAATCGTTTTCAGTAGATTCATTTCTTGTGCATCCACCACCGCAACAGCGCTGCCTCCCCAGATCGAGACGTAGAGTTTGTCACCTATCTCATCGGAGACGACGTCATATAAAAAGTTGTCAAACGCAAGACGTTTGATTATTTTTTTGTGCTGTAGTGATATTTTAAAAAGCGTTTTCATGGTTTTGGTCGCGGCATAGAGAATGTCACCGTTTTGTGCCGACTTGACGCCAGCGACGAACCATTCTGATTTATCTCCCGGATTCAAAATGATGGAGTCTGCGAGGGAAAATTCATTTTCTGTTTTTTCAAAAATATAAATCAGATTCTTACCGCCACCGGAAACGAATAGTTTCTTGCCGTCAGCACTAAAATCAATGCCGAAAAATGAAGCCCGAACCGGCAGTGTTTGAATTTGTTTCTTTTGGGCAATGTCGATGATAGAGACGAATTGCTGGCTGAAGCCGTTGTTGGTTACTGCGAGATATTTGCCGTCAGGACTGATGACCATGTTCAGCGGCAAATCTCCGACCGGGATTTGCTCGCCGACAGGAGTCAATTTATAGCGATTAGGAAGCAGAACGGATCCATCGCTTAATTTTCCGGGAAGCATAGTTTCGGTCGTTTTGGAGCAAAAGAGAAGAGACGAGAGAAAAATAATGAGAAGGAGTAGCTGAAAATATCTGTGAGTCAATTTCATGTGGCGCCTCGAATTTAAATGAAAGTAATTGCTGAAAAATTACGATAAGAGGATTTTATTGTTTTTTCAAAGATCATCATGTGATTGCATATTATGCTTGTAAACTAAATTTAGCAAATTAAATTATTCATTGCAAGATGTTTTTGCGCTTTATAGCCATTTTTTTATTGACTATCAGCATTATTTGCCCTATATTGAATTTATTTAATTTAAATGAGCGAGCAATTTACTGATCAAAATTATATAACAAGACATATTTCTTCAAGATACCACAAAGGCACGCACGAATAAAACGGATTGCTGTGGATATTTTTTGAAAAATCATTAGAAACACATCCATTTGCATCTGCATTCATAATTTTAAATAACCAAACTTTTGTAAAAAACATGTTTTTTCCTCAAAACTGAAGGAAAGCAGCAAAGATTAACCAAGAAGTTCACAAAGTATGCACGAAGGATACAAAGATTTTTAAATAATCTTATTGAAGTAATTTCTAATGTATTAGGCTTGCTTGATAAAAATATTAAGATTAATTTTCCCTTTGTGAGCTTTGCGCCTCCTTTGCGGACTTTGCGGTAAAAAATCAAATTTGCAAAAGTTTAGTGAATAATTTTATTTTTGTAGGTAATACAGAATTTTCCTGAAATAGTTAACTATTCGACAATTAAATTTATAAGCGATCTCACACACACAAAAGGACAAAAGAGATGAATTTTTCCCGAAAGTTTGCCATTGGAGTTTTCTTCATTTTTTTGATGACAAATATCGGCTTTGCTCAGACGCTGCGCGAAAAAATTGCCCAAATGGTCATGGTCGGGTTCCAAAACAATTCAGAATTTTACGACACTTTATTGGTTGATATCAGTGAACGCAATTTAGGCGGCGTGCTGCTTTTTAAGCATAATTTGCAATCTCCCGCACAGATAAAACAGCTAACAAATGAGCTTAAGCAGTACTCACATATCCCCCTGCTTATTTCTACGGATGAAGAAGGCGGAGTCGTTGCCCGGCTTAATAAATCAAATGGTTTCGAGAATACTTATACAGCATATCAATTAGGGACCATATTCAACAACGAAGACACAACACGGTGCACTGCTGGCATGATGGCAGATTGGCTTTGGCAGACGGGAATCAATATCAATTTGGCGCCGGTTGTAGATGTCAATGTAAATCCTGTTAGCCCGGCGATCGGCAGGCTGCAACGCAGCTTCTCTGCCGATCCGTGGACTGTGTTTCGTCATGCGAAATGGTATGTCGATGAATTTCAGAAAAAGCAAGTAATCTGTACGCTTAAACATTTTCCCGGGCACGGTAGCGCGACGGCGGATTCACATTCTGGTTTCACGGACATTACAGCTACGTGGGCAGACAGCGAGCTTGTGCCGTATCAGCAACTTTGCGCGGAAGGCTTTCG
>NATN01000229.1 GCA_002085355.1 Candidatus Zhuqueibacterota bacterium 4484_87
GATTACGGAAAGGTTGCTATTCGCGAGCAGGTTTTATACAAAAAGGGCAGTCTCACCATAGAAGAGTATTGCAAGATTCAGGAGCATCCGGCGATCACACGAAAAATTTTGGAAAAGATTAATTTTAGCCGCGATTTTCGTGAGCTGCCCAAAATCGCCGGCGCTCATCATGAGCGATTGGATGGTACAGGTTATCCCGAAGGATTGTCCGGCGATCAGATTCCGCTGGAGTCGCGTATTTTGAGCATTGTGGATATTTTCGATGCCATGACTTCCCGCCGACCCTATCGCGATCGTATGGATTTCGAGAACGTGATGGAAAATTTGGCTCAAAATGTTGGCAAGCAACTGGATCGCGAGCTATTCGAGGCATTCAAAAAAATAAAACTGGATCGGCTGATAAAAATTCTCGCGAAAGAGGAAGAGGATCATACTGATCACTTGATTGAAAAAGATCTTGAATTCATGCATCAATTCACTATTCAGGACTTGATGAATATCATAGAAAATAAGCCGTTGGAACCCACCGGCCAGAAAATTGTGAATAAGTTTTACAAATATTATTATCGTGATTATTTGAATGGCAAGGGGGATAAATTCAAAGATCCATTAAAAGTGGCAACGGTCTCATGAGATATTTATCTGCGAGAATTACCGTTTTACTGACAGTATTTTTAGTCAGCGGTTTTATAAATACAAGCTGGTGCCAGAACGCTGCTGTTGATTCGGTCCAGGTGAAGGCGAAAATGGTTTCAGAAAAAGAAGATTCCCTGAAAACAGACATCAAGTCGCCGAGAGGAGCTTTGGTGCGATCGCTGTTGTTTCCGGGCTTGGGGCAATGGTACAACGGGAAAAAGCTAAAAGCTGTTGTCATGTTTTTGGGACAAACAGGTTTAGCGGCAAATGCCGTTTACTTGAACCAGCAACTTGTCAAAAGCAAAACCGATTATGAAAGAGAATTTTATATCAACAACAGAAATATTTCAGTGTGGTGGCTCGTTGGGGTGACGCTTTTTAGCATAGCGGATGCTTACGTGGATGCGCAATTATCTGATTTTGATGAAAGTCCCGACCTCTCGCATTTACAAATTCAACCGAAATTTGATGAAAAATCAAGATGTGCATCAATCGTGGTCTGCTATCGTTTTTGACGATCATTTGTGACGTCTCTTTTCCGGGACAGAAACAATTGTGGAATTTATCGATTAACACAGGAGGAAGCGGTGTCTTCTACTGAAATTGACCGTGGAAATTGGGGTTCTAAACTTGGTTTTATTTTAGCAGCAGCCGGTTCTGCGATTGGATTGGGCAATATCTGGCGGTTTCCTTACGTTGCTGGTCAGAATGGCGGCGCCATTTTTGTTCTTATTTATGTGATTTTTGTAGTCATGATTGGTTTGCCGGTGATGATTTCCGAGCTTTCCATTGGCAGGCGGACACAAAAAAATCCTGTCGGCGCGTTCAAAGTGCTTTTCCCAAAATCATTCTGGAAATATGTCGGCGGACTTGGCGTCATTACAGGAATTGGCATTCTTTCATTTTATGCAGTTATTGCAGGTTACACTGTCGGCTATTTCATTAAAATTATTTTAGGCGATTTCAATCACGTTCTCACCGGCGACCAGTCAGCAGCCATTTTCACCTCTTTCACTGCCAATCCGTATGTTTCCATTAGTTTGTTGTTCTTATTTGTGCTGCTGACCGTAATGGTCGTCATGGGCGGTGTATCTGCCGGAATCGAGCGCTGGTCAAAAATCTTGATGCCGATTTTGTTTGTGCTTTTAATCTTGCTGGCAATTCGCTCGGTGACGCTTAAGGGCGCCGGCGCCGGATTGAGTTTTTATCTTAAGCCCGATTTCAGTAAGTTATCGCTGACAACTTTTGCCCGGGCGCTTGGACAAGCGCTGTTTTCATTGAGCCTGGGAATGGGCACGATGATTACTTACGGCAGCTACATTTCCAAAAAAGATAATTTGGTGACTTCTGCGGCTTACGTGGCTTTTTTCGATACGCTCATTGCTATTTTATCAGGATTAGTGATGTTTCCTGCTCTTTTTGCCATGGGATTGGATCCGGCAGGCGGCGCCGGACTCGTTTTTGTGGTGTTGCCGTCAATTTTCGCCAAGATGCCAGGAGGGATGATTTTCGGGGCGGGAATTTTCCTGTTGCTGGCAGTGGCGGCTTTAACATCGACGATTTCGCTGTTAGAGGTGCCGGTCGCCTATTTTGTGGACGAACATAAATGGACGCGAAAGAAAGCTGTCATCTGGATGGGAGTCATCACTTTCATCATTGGTATTCCGTCAGCCTTGTCTTTGGGAGCGAATTCGGTTTTGAGCACAATCATCCGCAAAGACTTCGGTTTTCTGGACATGATGAACGCCGTCTTCGGTAATTATTCCCTTTCCATCGGTGCGTTTTTCATCTCCATTTTCGCCGGATACAAATGGGGCGTTCACGCCGTAGCCAAAGAAATTGAGCAGGAAGGAAGTATCTTTTATTATAAAAAATTGTGGATGTTCATCATCCGTTTCATCTGTCCCATCGCTATCTTTTTCATTTTGAGTTACATCGCCTGGACAGGGAATTATTTTTAATTTCAGAAAAAGTTCGTTTCCAACTTTCTTCAAAAATTGCTGGCGTTTTTTACATCATTCAGAAAGGTGAGAAGACCAAATGTATTCTGACAGGCGTCTTATTTTAATAATGATCACTTTTCTGGCTCTGGCTGTGTTGCAGGCGGCTTATTTTTATCCAAAACTTCCTGACAAAATAGCCACTCATTATGGAACGGACGGCGCGTCTGATAATTTTAGCGACAAAAAGACAGCTTTGATTATTAATATCGCGCTGATTAGCCTGATGAGCGCGATATTTTACGGGTTGAGTTGGTTGATGAAAAAAGTACCGGATAATCTGATTAATATTCCCAATAAAGCTTTCTGGCTCAGCCCAGAAAATAAACCTCTGATGATGAAAATTATTTCCGCTTTTGGTATAAGAATAGGAATTGTGACAGAACTTTTTTTGCTCATGTTATTCCAGCACATTTACTCCATGAATTTGAGTGAATCAAGGCTCAATAACAGAAATTTTTGGATAGGCCTGTTAGCCTATTTTGCAATTATTGGTTTGCTGGTCTGGCAAGTTTATCAATTTTTTCAAAGCAAACAAAGGGTTAACAGATTTCAAAAATAAATTTGAGGGACGATAATGGACAGAGAAGAAGCTTATACTCTGGCGAAATCCCGTTTTAAAAATAAGAATCTTTTTAAGCACGTCCTGGCAGTGGAAGCTGTGATGCGCAATTTAGCGGTGCATTTCAACGAAGATCAGGAAAAATGGGGGCTGGCTGGGTTGCTGCACGATCTGGATTATGAGGAAACGCAGCATGATCCTGATCGCCACACCCTGGTGACGGAACAATTGCTCGCTCCTTACGAACTGGATCCGGAAATTATTGAGTCGATCAAGGCGCACAATGATAAGGCTCCGCGGGAAAAATTAATCTGCAAGGCGATTTACGCTGCTGACCCGGTGACTGGTTTAATTGTGGCAGCAGCGCTCATGCATCCGGACAAAAAACTCAAATCTGTGGACGTGCCGTTTATCATGCGCCGTTTCAAAGAAAAAAGATTCGCTGCCGGCGCTAATCGGGATCAAATTCAGTCTTGCACAGAGATGGGGTTGTCTCTGGAAGAGTTTCTGGAAATTGCCCTCAAAGCGATGCAAGGCATTGACGGAGAATTGGGCTTGTGAAAAAGTTTTGGATATTGCTTTTTGTATTGACAATTTTTGCTCTCAACGGAAATGCGGCAGAAAAAGCTCCCGCGGACACGTCCGTTTCGATTCTGAGGTTGAGACCGATTAGTTTTACTATAAGAGATTCCTGGTTCAGCCGGGACAAGGTGCACCATTTCCTGTCAAGTGCCTTTCTGGCGACAGCAGGCTACTATTATTCGCGCGAGATAGCAAGTCGTTCAGAATCGAGCGCCCGGGGCGTTGGCGTGAGCTTTTCGCTTTCACTGGGAATTTTGAAAGAATTGAGGGACGGAATGCAGTCGCGGAACGATTTTAGCTGGAAAGATCTCGTCGCAGATTGTCTGGGTACGGGTGTAGGAGTTTTGTTGATTAAAGAATAAAACCCCTTTATTGTTCCTTATATTTAATTTGAGGAGGGCTGCCTATGGAAGAAGAAATCAAAGTTGGTTGTGCCCGACCAACTGGAGGCCCTGTCGGAGAACCGGCAGAAAAAAATCCGGAACAAGAGAAAAAAACAACTACGGAGGTACAAAAAATGATTAAAGTCGGACAGAAAGCGCCGGATTTTACAGCCCCGGCGTATCATAAGGGTAAGTTTGTCAATATTAAGTTGTCAGATTACCTGGGAAAATGGGTTGTATTGTGCTTTTATCCGGGCGATTTCACATTCGTCTGAGCAACGGAAGTTTCAGCAGTTGCTGAAAAATTCTCTGAATTCCAAAAACTCGGCGTGGAAGTTTTATCCATGAGCATTGACAGTGTTTTTGTCCACAAAATGTGGAACGACCACGAGTTGTCAAAAATGGTCGCTGGCGGAATTCCTTTCCCCATGATGTCAGACACGGGCGGGAAAGTTGGCACAATTTACGGTGTTTACGATGATGAAGCCGGTGTGGAAACCAGAGGCCGTTTTCTTATTGATCCGGACGGCGTTATTCAAGGGTACGAAGTTTTAACTCCTCCAGTAGGCAGAAATGTAAGCGAAACGCTCAGACAAATTCAAGCTTTCCAATTAGTAAGAAAGAGCAAGGGCACAGAAGCCACTCCTTCCGGTTGGAAACCGGGGAAAATTACTCTGAAACCCGGCCCTGATCTGGTAGGCAAAGTATGGGAAGTCTGGAAAACAGACATGGCGTTTGAATAGTAATTTGCTAAATTTGAAGATTCAAAAAGTGGTGGGAACCGGACAGGGGGGATGCACTGATGCTGTTAAGATGCATTTCTTTTGACCGGTTCCTGCCTCAAATTTTTATGATTGAATAGCTGATTGGTTTGTTTCTAATGTTGTGAATCTAAAATGACGTGGATCGAAAAATAATGACACAAATTGATGACAAGCCTCGCGAGGAATGCGCCGTCATGGGCGTTTATAAT
>NATN01000230.1 GCA_002085355.1 Candidatus Zhuqueibacterota bacterium 4484_87
TGACGGTAGAATTCTGCTAAGTAGCGATAAGCCTCTTTTATACCGACTCCTAAATTGGGATTTTCAAAATCAGCCGTCTCTGCCTTGGGTGTTAGAAACAGATTCTCGATTTGAATGCCGTCAGCGTTTAATCCGTTGGGTTGGTCGCCTATCATGATTTTGCAGCTACTGTCAACGTAGGCGGGGAAAAGATGGTGAGTTGCGTCGCACATTTCACCATCATGCAGACCCCAAAGGACAGCTTTGCTGTCAGGCGCGATTTGCCAGGCTTTCCAGGAAAGAATAACGCGAATATCGTGCTGGTGACACTCATCGATAAATTGACGCAAATTTGCAAACTGACTCGATGGCGTCGGATCGCCAAAAACGCGATTCCATTTTCCTTCAATAATAAATATGAAATTTGAATCGATCCAGCTCACACGCATTGAATCAAGGAAATTTTTAATCCAGTTCAATGTGTACCGATGATCGTCTTCAGAAAATTGTCGTTTTAACGTTTCACCCAACGGTGAGATAATCGGCGATTTCCACCATTGAGGTGTTTCAAGAGATTGGTGATTGCTGGAAAATTCTTTCCGGAAAACGAAATCGGAATAATCCTTCACGGCATCCCATTCGGAACGATTGCAGCTAATGAGTAATTCCGGAAGAGGGTACAGTTGTCCTGTGTTAAGGGCGAGCTTTTGCCAGGGAATATCAAGCCAAAGAGAATTTTCCCGGAAAGCGAAAATGGAAGCGTCAGGTAAATCGACGATGCCAAAACTGATCCAGCCTGCCGGGCTGAGAAAAGACAGATTTAACGGAGCCGGTGCAAATTTCCATTGCTGATCTCTGTCGGTGCGAATGTCGATTTGTGGTTTTGAAGAATAATAATCATCCGGTTCCGGAGAAAAATATTCGCTCCATCCTTTGGTTTCGAGAGCAATATCCCCTTTGCGAAGGAGAAAAGTCCCGATTCCTTTTTGCGGCGGATGGACGAAAAATTTAACTGTAAAACAATTTTCAAAAAATTCCATCTGAAATTTGCTGAAGACTGAATCGTCAGAAAATTGTTCCGCAAAGAGCTGGTGTCCGTTCACTTTCCAGTGATAAGAATTTTCTCCTGCATAAATTGGAGTGTCATTGCCAAAATAGGCCGCCAGCGGAAACGAAGTAAATTTTTCTCCGCGACCGTTTTCGAGAAAAAGCTGCGCATCACTTTTGCGGATCGTCAATGAATAAATGGGGGTGATAACTCTTACTTGCACTGAATCTTCGCTTACTGTTGCACCCGAAAAAGTTCTTTCGCCAACAATATGATTTCCGGCGCAGGAAAAAAGCAGTGGCAAAGCCGCGATTAGCGCTGCAATTAATAATTGAAAAGATTTTTTTGAAAAATTTGTTCCCATTTATGTGACCCTGTTTTTTTGGCAAGTAATTTTACAAAGGGAAGATAACAACATTTTATTACAAAAATTATTCCAATCGATGATAATATTGAATGAAATAGTTGTTATGTTAATAAAATCAATCTGTTAGCGATGCTAAAAAATATCGAATTTGGCAAATTTGTTGCCGTTTGTCCGACGGAGAATTTCATTTATTCCCTGATTCAACAATTATAAATGTGCCGCCTCTCCGATAAGTCGGTACATCGAGAAACTGGAGCGTGGGTTTATCAATCAATCTGCCGATATTGTCCAGCAAATCAGCAGGAACTTTCTTGTGGTCAATGACAAAAAACGGAATGATTTGATAAGTTCCTTTGGGTAGGTCAAGATCGGCAAGTGTGACTCCATCATACCAAAAGAGGGGATTTATGGAAACTGAGTCAGTAAGCATAGGAGCAGCAGAGGCGAAGGGACTTCCTTCAAAAATTTTCACGGGCTGGGTTGTGTCTGATAGATTTTTAATAAATAGTATTGACAGAGGCCCAGGTGATCTGTCCGGATAGTGAATGAAAACCGTATCCGCTGTTGCCTCGATGCGTAATTCCAGCAGGAGCGAATTGGTAGAATCTTCGATAGCTGTGTCGGGCGATACAGAAAGAAAAATGCGCAATTTTTTTGGCAAAATCTTCAGATAGCGCAAATGACCGTTTTCATCAATATCTCCGTGGTTCGTGAGGAGTTGCCCATTTTTGACCATTACCGTCGCCGAGTCGAGTTTGTAGTCGGCCATGAAAAAGAAAATTTTGAACGAACCGGTTAATCCCCCGTATGGCTGCAGAGAAGGAGATGGCAGTAAAAAGCTAAAATTGCCTTGCGCATCGGGATGTGTAGTCAGATCAAACCCTTCGAGCCAGACATGCACAATTTCGGGAGATTTATCGTCGCCGAGGAGGACGCGTCCGCTGATTTTTGCCATATTTGAAGATATTTTGTCGTCGTCAAAAGGATTGTGTGTGCACCGTGGCAATAGAAGCATAATTGCCAAAATGAAAAAATATAAAAAACAGCGACGCATCATGAAGCCTCCGGCTTAATATTGGATTCCGACAGTGAAATAATAACGTCTGTCGTGCAACGCCAATCCCAACAGTTCAGAATCATCGTTGAGCAAATTGCGCAAACTCAGATTGGAGAAAATTTTGAATTTCTTCAGCGTAAAAGTTTTGCTGAAGTGAAGGTCGAGGTTGATAAAACGGGGTAGCACCACTTCAATAAAATCGCCGTTAACCTGTCTCACCCAGCCGATTTGTTCGCTTTCGTGAAACCAGTGAGCGAGAAAAGAGTACCCTGCATGATCAAGCGAAAGATTGACTATCTCCTTGCTTTCCGATTTAAATGGGAAGGCAGCTTTTTCGCTGATGGAATAGCGTGAAATACCGGTCTCAGCAGTGATTTTCTTTTTGAACAAAAATACCGCAGCTTTGGTCTCAAACCCGGCAATGCGCGCATCCGGCACATTGTCGTAAAAAGCCAGCGGAAGTCCCACAACATAGTAAGGTCTCAATTTATCGCTGTAATGATTTTTCATGTAACTGAGCGACACTTCCCAGCCGTAAATTGTCGGATGGTCCCGCAAATCCCGTTTCAGAATGGCGCCAATCTCGACGCTGTGATTAGTCTCACTGACAAGCACAGAGCTATTACCTGTTTGCTGGTTCACAATATCCGCGCTGATGAGCTGTGCGAGGGTCGGAAGTTTGACGTTATTGCCGATATTCATAAAAATGTCCAGCAAAAAGCGTTGATAATAGCCGTGAAAGCGTGACGCAAATTTGAGCACGGAATTGTTCCAGTTGCGATCAGGAATATCTCTAATTACGGAAACGGAATTTTTATTTTGTACTGATCGGTCATAAACAAGATCGAGCCTGTAGCTCAGATCGAAATTCACAGATTTGAGAAAATTTGACCCGCCCGGAGCGAGAATTTTTAAAACAGATGCCAGCGAATGCTGAGTCCGTTGCAGCTCATCCAATTCGCCGTTGAATTGATTGCGGTAAATATCTCTGTGGACTTCCGAAAAATTCAGATTATTTTGTTCAAATTGATAATTGATGAAAAGTTTTGTGGCGCGGAATTTTATTGTTTTTTCTGAATGAAGCTGTATCGATTCTGTTGAGAGATGACGTTCCAGCAGCCCACTTTGATTCTGTAAAGCTTGCGTTTCTTCGCTGCGATGAAATGCTGCAGACAGTCCGAAGTCATTCATTGATCCAAGTTTGCCGCGGTAAAGGACCTGGCCGACTTCGTTCGTTTGATCGACGCTTTCATTCTCGCGATGGTTGGTGTATTTGAGAGTTGAACTCAGACCAATAATTTTGAGCGAATTTTCTGCTATGGCAGAGTTTTTCCCGCCGAAACGATATTCCAGACCAGCGCTTTGATGAAAAGATTGATTCTCAAGAAAATCCTGATCAGGAACGCCGTCGGAAAATATTCTTTTGGAACCACCTTGCCGGACAGAATAAGTAGCGTGCAAATTTCCTTTATTGCCATATAGTTGTACTCCCCAGTTGCCGGAGTCGTAGCTGCCGATACGCTGTTGAAAACGAATGAAAAAATCATGTTCAATTTGAGGAACGATGTTCACCACACCGGAGAAGGCTCCGCTGCCGTAGAGCACGGAATTGCTGCCTTTTATAATTTGTAAACTGCCGGCATTTTCCATGTCAATGAGCGAAATGTCGAAAATGTTGCTGAATTGATTGTTCAACTTGACGCCATTGTACAAAATCAAAACGTCATCAGGATTCCCACCGCGAAGAGAAATGGTTTTTCCTCCGCTTAAACTTTCCTGCACCTGAATGCTCTCATCACTGCGCAAAAAATCACCGGCATCCACAAAACCTCGAGCCTCAAACTGACGCGCTTTGATTTCAGTGACAATTAACGGCAGGTCTTTTTGGATATCAAATTTTTCTCCGAATGCAGAGATTTCCACTCCCGGCAGAGGGATGATTCGCGGCTGCAAGTGAATCGTGAGCGGGGATTGTAGTTCTGAAAGTGGAATAATTTTTTTGTCGTAGTTGATATGCTGAAAAATGATAGTCTTGGCAGAATCACCCTGCGGTACTTGGATCAGAAATCTTCCGGCAAAATCACTGCTGGTACCGATACGAGAGGTTTGCAGAAAAATATTCACGTAAGCGATCGGTTGGCGAGTATTGATATCGAGAATTTTGCCGCGAATGATGCGCTGAGCAAATATTTGCTCTGAAAAATCACCAGCACCCGATCCTCATTTAACAGAGTATTTGCCACGGAGGCGCAGAGCTCACAGAAGAGAAAAGCAATAAAATCAATTTACCAGTCACTCGATAAAGATTGCTCTGTCATGTTTATAATTCAAACATACAAATAGCAAATGGATGAATTGAGTAATGTGTGTATGGGAAAAAACATTGATAAAAGCTGTCGGCTAAATATATTTATTATCAAAATGTTTCAGGAATATGGCGTAAATATCTTTGGACTGTCTTTGTTTTTTGAATTAGTGAGAATTATCACTTCATTGTAACTGTTCAGCTTGAGCCGTCTATTATAGTTTTGTAAGCTGCTGAAGCAGCTATTGGCTTTTTTGTTTGGATTATAACACCATGCTGAAGCATGGTGTTTATTCAAAAAGACGATTGTACTAACACCACGATTCATCGTGGTGTCTATAAAGCAACATTGCAAGCTAAGTAGCCGCTTCAGCGGCTTTTGGAATAGCCATGTCTGAATAGTCACATTTCATTTAATCTAACCTATAAAAAAAATAATTATCTCCGTGCCCTCTGTGTTTCGGTGGCTGATAGTAACATCATTTTTTGCTTTTCTTTTCTTCCTGCATCTTCCTAATCGCTTCTCTTTCTGCAGCTAATTCTTTTGCAAGATCATTCAGTTTCCAACGCTCTGTCGTCGGCGTCAGTGTTGCCCAAAGCGGTGCCGGTAATCCAGCGGAACGATAGCCGCGTATCAGTGTGTACAATTCTTTTTCCGATATACCTGCCATGATGATGCAAGGCGGCATTTCAGAAGCTTCATTAATTCCTGAATTCTCCGGCAGGGCAAAAAGATCAGCTAATTTGTCATCAGCTTGTGCTGTAGTTACAAATACTGCGGGCAGGTGAGAAAGTTCCAGCTCGCCAATTAGTGATAGAAATCTTTCATGAAGTTCTTTTTCCAATCCGCAGACCAATAATTTGCGCGGTCCAAAAAATTTCTGTTCGCTCTGTCCAACCTTTTTGAATGTCGCATCATCGCTCATTTATTTGTTCCTTGTGCTTTGTTCAAATCTAATTACTCGAATCTGAATGCCCCCTAAAAATCATCTTGCTTATTTATAGATATGGAACAATATTAAATAGCTATTATGAATAAATAATCTGAAAATACCTTGGACGAAATAACTGCCTGTTCACACAAATGATTAAATCTTTTTTAGCTATCCCGCCCCTTCAGGGCTTAGTTTATTTACTGTATCTCTGAAACCGAGGGCGTTGCCCTCGGCTAAATTATTTTACGCCGTTGGCGTAAAGCCCTGTAAGGGCGTTATACATCAGCATGGGGCAACGCCCCATGAGTCAAAGAAAAGAAAAATCCCGATGAGCTCTGAAAGAGCGCAATAACAACAAAACTAATCCCACCGGCAAATTTTATGACAAAAGTCCGTTGATGATCAATTCCACTGCTTCATCCTCATCCATGCCGCGGGACATGAGCGTCTCCAATTGCTTGTTGTCCACGCTGCCGATAGCTGCTTCGTGAGTTACGTGAGCGCGGGGATCCTGCACATCCACGATGGGGATTGCTTTAGCAATGGCCTCATCTTTGACGATTTCGTGACAATCGACATGACCGCGCGTGAACGGAGCAGTTGCTCGAAGCGTGTTGTAAACCTCTGCTTGTGCTTTTTCTCTGGCGGCGATTTTCGAAGTTAGCACACCCCGGGCGCGTTCGCCTACCAGAAACCCGGATTCTTTTATTTGAATGAAATCGTCACCGGTACCGCTGATTCGTGAGGTCATTTCCATGACGCTGTCTTCTTTGCCGGTGATTTGATAATCTATATAAATTTCACCGACACGACCCTTGAGCAATTCAAATTCCGTGATGAATTTGGCTCCTTTTTCCAGCGTAACTTTTGCTGTGGGGACTACTTTGATGCCTCCTTTTGTACCATGAATATGGCGCTCAAAATAATTATATTCAGAATTTTCGCCAACAACAATTTCCGCGTCCATGATGTGCTGAATATCCACCGCATTGGGAAAAGTGCAGTGGGAAAGCAATGAAATTTTGGCATTTTTTCCGATTTTTACGTCCATTTTAATGCGCTGGACTCCGGTTTCCGGGATGATGCCAAAACATAAATGTACCGGCTTTTTGACAATTGTACCGTCTGCCAGTCTTATATTGAGTTCAACTCCATCATCCAGTTCTGTTACATCAATTTCCAGGCCTGGCACTTTGTGCAAACCTAAAACTTTATTCTGATGGATCACCAAATGAGCGACTTCAGGATCGTTCAAAACGCTTGAGTCCGATTCAGTAGTCTCGTAAACCTCTTTCATCTGCTGCATTTGATCGCTCATCCTTTGACCTCCACGGGAAATTCTTCAGGTACATTTTTATGATCGCAAATCAGGCATTTATCTTCAAAATAGTGCTGAATCCGTGAAACAGGCCCTTTATCGAAAATTTTACCAGCGCATAACAGAAAAGCATGATCTGCTTGTTTGAGCACCTCGAGGCTGTGTGTGATCAAAATAACCGTAGAGCCCATCGCTTTGAGATAGGTGAGTGCCGCAAAGATATTTTTCAGCGCGCTGACATCGATTCCCGAATCCGGTTCGTCGAGCAGTACCAATTTCGGTCTCATCGCCAGAATAGACGCCATCTCGATTTTTTTTCTTTCTCCGCCACTGAGCGTTTTGTCAACAGCACGGTTAGCGTAGAGCAGCGGTTCCAGCCCCATTTTATGCAATGCCTCTTCCACCACACCATTTTCTTCACCGTTGAAACGCCCCGCAGCTTTGATAAAATCGCGGACCTTTAATCCTTCGTAACGCGCCGGTTCCTGCCATCCGAGGGTGATGCCCAACCGCGCTCTCTGGTCAATTGGGAGATTTTTTATCGATTTTCCCGCAAATAAAATGTCACCCTGGAAATCACGGTAGCCGGACAACCCCATGATTGTGTAGGCAAAAGTCGATTTGCCTGCTCCGTTCGGTCCCACGACCGCGTGGATATGACCTTCCCAAAAATCAACGCTCAATTCGTCGAGAATTTTATTGCCATTAAGCGAAAGGCTCAAATTTTTTATCGTCAAAAGTCCCATTAACTTTACCTCACCATTTCGATTCTGCTTTTTTATTTTTCAAAATCCGGAATACTTACTGCCATTAGTTTGCAGTGAATGTCTTGATATTTGCTTTGTGGAAATAATTGTTTTACAGAGTTGAATGAAAAATGTTTCCCGAAGAGAAAAACCGGAGAAAATTTTGTTTTTAATTTTGTAGAAGTACAATTACATTACCTGAAAATTGCCATTTTCTTTGATGATTCAAAGCGACCAGCTTTAATTACATAAAGATAAATTCCGGAACTCACTTGTTCACCTGCGGAATTACAACCGTTCCATTTCACGCTTTTTCTGCCGGGAAATTGATGCTCGCGAATCAGCTCTGCGACTTTTTCCCCGGCTATGTTGTAAACAGTCAGCGTCACAAAGGCCGGTTCGGGTAAATCGTACTGAATCGTTGTCGTGGGATTGAACGGATTAGGATAATTTTGATGTAATGAAAAACGGGGAATTTGCACAAAATTTTTGTTGTGTGTGAGAGACACATTTCCCCGTTTTGCCGGAAAATCATTGATGCGATAGCTGAGAATCTCAATTGATGATTCCGAATACGGAAACGGGGAAGTTGGGCGAAATTGAACTTTGAGAAAAATGTCTGATTTTTCAATGGGCTGCGCTCCAAAAGCGCCAATTTTGACTGTTCCGGGACGGGAAGCGTTGAGCATGATTCGGAATTGTTTTTCCGACGAAATGAAAACGGAATCGAACGCCAATTTTTCCGCATCAAAATTTAATGTCAAGTCGCAAGAAAAAATGCGGAAATTTTCATCGTTTCGAAAAGCGAGAACGATTTTTCCGTCACCGGTTATTTGTGCTGTAAATGTCTTTTCCGAATGGTCGGGTTTTACCAGTTTTCCGGCGGAAGACCAGTTTCCATCCACATCGCCAATGACAATTGCCTGAAAATTCGCATCAGTTACATCAGAAGAGAGATGCGGATAACTTCTTTCGGCGGGCAGAAATGCCCATTCAGTTACATGGGAATCGTACGACCGGGACAATCCGACCGCTTCTCTGGCAATGAGGGCGGCATCGTACATTTGTATTTCTCCGTTTAAATCTGCGTCGGCTGCTTTGTGCTGCGCTTCTGTTGCTTCAGGGAAAAGTCCCATTGCCAATTGCGCGGCAAGAGAAGCGTCATAGCTCAAAATGGTTGTCTCTGAAATATCATCGGATTTTTGCGGGACCAGAATTATACTGCTGTTTGCAAGTAAATCGGAAAACTGAAACGCACCATTGCTTTGAGAATTTTGTTGTGCAATAATATCTCCGGCAAGTTGGAGCGTGACATCGGGAACTGGAGTTGTCGAATCCTGATAACGAACTGCTCCTGCCAAAATTACCGTCGGCACATCATTTGCCAGCCCTTTGATACAAAAATTCGCTGACGAATCAAAATCGTACAAATCGCTCCATTGAGAATTTACCAAATAGTAACTTTCACCCGGATGAGAAACGGATCGCACGATTGTGCCTTGTGCTGTTGCGCCTAACAGGACTGGCACCTCCGAAGTTTTGTCATAGGGGTGCCCCCCGTGAGAAAGATAGAGATAAATGTAAAAATCATCGCCCGTGATGAGCCTGACGGGTTCGGTCAGGTCAATGGTGTGAAAGCCCTTTTCCGACAATATCCCGGATTTATTCGCCATTTCGTTAATGAGCTGATTGTCAAGGAAACCATCGTAAACTTTGATGACATAATTCACGTTGTCCGTCGCGGTAAAGAAGCTCACTGCTGTCAATTGCTGCGCTCCAGTGGCAGTAAAAACATTCATCGCTTCGGTGCAGTTGGGCATAGTAGCCCGCCAGCCGTGGTAATCGTGGAAGTAAACGTAATCCCAGCGCATGGGCTCAACATTCCGGAACGAGACTGCGCCCATTTCCGGATGCTTTCCGCAATGTTTGTCGTAG
>NATN01000231.1 GCA_002085355.1 Candidatus Zhuqueibacterota bacterium 4484_87
GAATTACGATGAAGAGAAAGGCAAATTCCCTACTTTCAGTACACTGCGCAAAATTTGCGATTTGCTTTATGATACCAAAGAAAATTTTCACCTTCTTTTCAAGCGTGTCCTCAATCCGAAGAAGAAAATTTTTGAGCAGTCTGACAAATTGACGCCGGATGAAATGGAACTCATGCTAATGAATAATATCGGAATTTTATTTCACCGCGTAATGGTTGCCCGTGAGTTAAGGTATATCATAGACCATTATTCTGTTAATACGGATGAATACAAAGAGGCAAAGGTCTCGCTGGATACGAATTTGTATAAATTAGATTTGATGTTCCAGCGCGGCATGGAGATTATTCTGGAAATTTTGCATAAATATCGAAGTAACATGCTTCTCCAAATCTATTTTCTGGAACATCGCACGATGTTAAGAAAACTTTTCAAGAAAAATTATCCGAAAATTACTGATATTTTGACACAGGATAGTTCTCTTACGGATATTTATGTTGAATGCGCCAGGTACTACATGCGAAATGGATGGTACAAACAGGCAAAGGCGATTTTAAAATCCATTTCTCGAAATGCGCCTCAAAACAAGGAGTTTATAAATCTGTTGGCTGAAATTAATGAAATTACAGATAATCTGATTGTTCAGATTTAGTATCCACAAAACTGCTGAAAAGGGAATACAATGACCAGACACAATCCGGATTTCCAACAGTTGCGCACTGCACTCATGGGGGGAACGCCCGATAGAGTGCCTTTATTGGAATTGGCGATTGCTAAAAATATTAAAGAGCAATTTTTGAATAAAAAAATTGCATCTGTAGCTGATGATGTCGAATTTTACCAAAAAGCCGGATATGATTACATTAAAGTATCGCCGATCATTGACATGAATCCCGATCACTTGCAGCCTCACGAAGGTAAGCGCGTCTCTGAAGCCACCGATACGACCAATGAACGTGAATGGCATGCCAGCGGCGCCGGGATAATTACGACCATGGAAGAATTTGAGAAATTTCGCTTTCCCAAGCCAGAGGAAGTAGATTATTCTCCTTTCGAGGAAGTACAACAATTCCTTCCGGACGGAATGAAAGTTATTTGTCAGTACGGAGACATTTTTACGTGGACATGGGATTTTATGGGATTTGAAACTTTTTCTTTTGCGCTCATTGATAACCCAGAGCTAATCAGGCGGCTTTTTGATAAGATTGGAGAAATTGAACTGAATTTATTTGAAAATTGTCTGAGTTTTGATAATATCGGCGCTCTTTTTTACAGCGATGACATTGCCATCAACAGTGGGCTGTTTGTGCGACTTGACATTTATCGGGAGTACTTGTTCCCCTGGATGAAGAAAATCGGTGATCTGTGTAAAAAACATGATATTCCCTTCATTTTCCATTCGGACGGAAATCTCTGGGAAGCAATGGATGATCTGATAAAATGCGGTGTCAATGCTTTGCAACCGCTTGAGCCACAGGCGATTGATATTGTTGATGTAAAGAAAAAACGGGGTAATGATTTCTGTCTTGTCGGGAATGTGGATGTTGATTTATTGACTCGCGGGACTCCTGAAGAAGTGGAGGCTGAAGTTATTCGTTTGCTGAAAAACGTCGCTCCGGAAGGTGGTTATTGCGTTGGCTCGGGAAATACCGTTGCGGAATATGTAAAATATGAAAATTATCTGGCGATGATCGAAACTGCAAAAAAGTACGGCGAATATCCCATTGAAATTTGAGGTGCGAATGAAAGTCGGTTTTGTGCAATTTGCAGTGAAGTTTGGTGATAAAGAAGGGAATTTCCAACGCACAGAGGAATTGATCCGGGACAAAACCGCTGATATCTGGGTGCTGCCTGAATTATTCAATACAGGTTATGTTTTTATCAACAAAAATGAGGTAGCGGCTCTGTCGGAGACAATCCCTGACGGGAAAACCACGCAGTTTTTACTTGAATTGTCCAAAAAGAAAAAATCTACCTTTGTGGCAGGGCTGGCGGAAAAAGCCGATGACAAATATTTCAATTCCGCTGTCATTGTCTCAAATGGCGAGTTTGTTGGTCTTTACCGGAAAATCCATTTATTTTACAAAGAAAAACTCTTTTTCAGCCCCGGAGACAGAAAATTTCAGACATGGGATGTCAACGGCATTCGTCTTGGCGTGATGATTTGTTTTGACTGGATGTTCCCGGAAGCCACGCGGACGCTCGCCCTCAACGGCGCAGACATCATCTGCCATCCGTCAAATCTGGTCATGCCGTACTGTCAGAATGCGATGGTGACGAGATGTCTGGAAAATCATATTTTTGCTGTAACTGCAAACCGTATTGGAACTGAAAAGCGAGGAGACACAGTTCTGGAGTTTACCGGTGGCAGCCAGATCACAGGAGTCAAAGGCGAAATTTTGCACCGGGCTGATCGCAGCAGGGAAGAAGCATTCGTAATGGAAATTGATCCGAAATTAGCCCGTGATAAACAATTGAACGAATTAAACGATCTCTTTTTGGATCGGCGACCCGAATTTTACTTTTCGTGATATGAAATTAGGCAAATATTATATTGATTTATTTGAGCTCATTGGCGAAGATTTTTCCCGTTATCAATTTGATCCAAATGGCGTGCCGCTCACACGTTTTCCGGAGAAAAATTGGAAATACAACCCTGTTACTGTTTGCCAATATGGTCTGTGGCAGTTCAATGTTGGGCTACGAGACGATTCGGAACGTGCATTTTCCAACGCGGCAAAGCAAGCTGATTGGCTGGTGAAAAATTGCCGTATGGATGAAGCAGGCGGTTGTATCTGGCAATATCAAATAGATTTGCCATTCTATGGCATGAAAGCGCCCTGGATTTCCGGCATGGCGCAGGCACAGGCAATTTCTCTGCTGCTGCGCATGCACCAAGTAACCGGAGAAAAAAGATATTTGCAAACGGCAGAGAAAGCATATTCTGCATTTTTGCGTGATACGGAAAGTGGTGGAGTTGTCACAAAATTTCCGGACGGATCTCCGGTAATCGAAGAATATCCCACGCCAAAAATTTCAGCAGTCCTCAATGGCTCAATATTTTCCATCTTCGGCGTGTATGATTTTGCTACTTATTTTAAGGATGAAGACGCCGATCAATTTTTCCGAAATTTAATCGCCGGCATAGAAAAAAATATTCATTTATACGATTCAAGCTTCTGGTCTTACTATGATTTAGCAACACCGCGAAGATTAGCGTCAAAAATTTATCACCGGCTGCATATTGCTCAATTGAAGGAATTGGCAAAAATGAGCCGCAACAACTTGTTTTGGGAACGCGCAGAAGTCTGGGCTGGCTATGAAAAGTCATTTCTTTGTAAGCTGCGCTGGTTCGGTAAAAAATTGCAGCAAAAAATATTTTTCAGGATTTGAATTTGATGTTTGATAAAATTAAAAAATACTTCTCGCTGTTTTTTTCGGGAATATTCTGGTTTCAGTTGAAACAGATAATCGCTCTTTTTTTCACTGATAATCTCTGGGGCATTAAAAATTTGGGCGGCAGAGGAAAAGGCGTTGTCGTACGGCCTTCAGCTAAACTGGCTTATTCCCACAATATTTTTTTAGGCGATAATGTTCATATTCAGCGTGATTGTTACGTCTGGGCGGGGAAAAATTCGACTATCACCATTGGTGCCAATACCATGCTCAGTCCCGGTGTTTTCATTATTTCGGATAACCACAGCGTTAAAAAAAATCAGCTCATCCGCTTGCAGGAAGGCGCGGAAAAAGATATTGTCATTGGCGAAGATGTTTGGCTCGGCGCCTATGCGATTATTTTGCCCGGCGTGCATATCGGTGATGGTGCGGTCATTGGCGCCGGAGCTATAGTGACTCGTGATGTAGAGCCGTACGCAATTGTGGCTGGAAATCCCGCGCGAAAGATCAGTGAGCGTTCCTGATGAGTGAGGATAATCGCTTCCGTCTATTGGACTTACCTTTTCCGTTTCAGGCTGCACTTTCGATCTGCAGCGACATTGACGGTACTTCATGGGACGATTTTTTATCAATCCATAAATTTTTAAATTCAGAGAAAACGACGCCGCTGGGGAAAGGTCTGAAATTGCCGGTGGATGATTCCTTTTGGTGTTACGATAACCCCAGCTATCCCAATGCCGCTTTTTCATATTTTAAGCCTGATAAAATTACTCCTTCAGAATTTGCGCCACAAATTCGCTTGCTCATCCGTGCAGGAATTTTGGATGTGATGCACAGCTATGGGAATTTTGTTTCAGAAGATGAATTTTCACGGGAATTAGCTGCGCGTGCGCTGGAAGAAATAGACAGGCATCATTTAAAAATTGACGTCTGGACGAATCACGGAGGTGCGGAAAGTGTTCAGAATATTGGCGCGGCGACGCTGGGAAAGGGGGATTTGCCCGATGAAAATAATCGCTACTATCATTCCGATTTGCTGATCGATTTCGGGGTCAAATTTTATTGGGATAGCGAGCAGTCATTAACGCCCGTAGTTGGGCAGGATAGAAAAGCAAGCTGGGCTGATTATTTCGCAAACAACCCGCTCTATTTCTCTCGACGGGAAAAAACAAAAGCACTGTTAAAAGGTGTTTTATCCTTTATCCCCGATTTCGCAAAAGACAATTTGATTAGAAACAGAGTAATTATTCCGGACAAAAAGTCGGGGAATGATCTATTTGAAGTCGATGCACTTCGTGATAACAGGAAAATTTTCAAAATCAGACGGTTCGGTTCGGGGAAATATGACTGGTCAGATGATTTGCCTAATCTGCTGAATGACAGGGTATTAAAAAAATTACTTCGTTCGCGTGGGAAGATGATTGTTTACGTACACATGGGCGACAGACACGAAAAGAGTGATGAATTTCCGCTTTCGCAGGAGACGGTTGATAGATTCAGGCAAATTGCAGATCTCTTTCATCGAGAAATTTTGTGGGTAGCAACGACGCGGCAACTTTTGACTTTTTCTTTGGTTAAAAAATACCTGACATGGACAATTGAAGAAAATGAATATCATTATTTGATAAAAATAAAAGGAATGAAAAAAGCGGGCATTCCGTTTGAATTGTCGCCAAAAGATTTGCAAGGGATCAGTTTTTCTTTGCCTGACAACAAAGAA
>NATN01000232.1 GCA_002085355.1 Candidatus Zhuqueibacterota bacterium 4484_87
ATAATTCAAAATAGCACAAGATAAATATATCTATTTCTTAAAAAAATAGTTGACTTTAATAAACCAGGGCGCAGAGCAGGCACAAAGGACACAAAGAATAGCTTGTTGAAAATTAATGAGCAAAAATTTATAGAAATTCTTCGTGCCTTTCGTGTGCTTCGTGGTTTTTTCTAATTTTATTGACTTTTAATACATCTCGAGGATTATTGTAAAAAATTGATAAAAAATGAAAGGAACTACAATGAATCGAAAAATATTGTATTTTTTACCAGTTCTATTGATTCTATTTGTCTGGCAATCCTGCGAGAATCCGGATGCTTCAATTTTTGGCAAGTGGAAATTGAATTCGAAAAAAAGCACTGATCTGGTCACTTGGCGTTATCGCCAGTTGGAAATGACCATTCGCGATAGTGGTGATAAAATTGAAATTATCAATCACTGGAAAAGTCGCCGTGCCGGCGATTGGATTGACAGCGTGGCTGTTGTCCCGGGTGGTGATACAACGCGAGTGTTGGTCAAGTCGCCCATCTGGCCGGAGAATTGGTACATGGGAGTTTTGTCTCTTCCCAATACGGAGAAGAAAATATCCGGCTATTGGAATAAACCGAATAAAGATTTGACAACTTTCACCAAACAACTGGTTCAAATTTCGCAAGGGGAGGCTCTAGTAGAAACGGAACGGCAATTTTACGTGAATCGCAGAGGTGACGAACTCACGCTCATCGAAAAACGTTCCACGAGACCAACGGAAATTTTAATGGTTTTTGATCGAATCACTGAATAGCAGAAGGGAAATAAAATGAGAAACAAATATATTTTTCAGTTAATTCTGTCCGTAATTTTATTGTTGCCGCTAATGGTAGCAGCGGAAGAAAACATGTATGTTATGAGTCTGGGGAAGAACTGGGAGATCGAGGGTGATCTGCCGACACATGCTATGCTTGTCTCGCTGCAAGGAATCGCCAATACCGATGCACCGCGACTTTATTTCCTTTATCCCGAGGACTGGGATTTCAAATTTTCAGCGCCATTGCTCAATTATTATCAAAGAACAAGGAAAATGGATTTTGATACTTTGCAGACCGTGGAAGATGCGCTGGAAAAATTGGCGCAATATGCAAAAGGCTATGTCGTCTGGGATAAATCAGTGCGAACTTCGTTGATCGTGTCTTTCACTGTTGCCGGTCTGGAAAAAGCGATTGTTGTGAGTGAAGAATTAATTCCTCTTGTTGAAAAGTTTGGTCTTAAAAAGACAGAGGATTTCAGAGGAAAGTTCGTAGGGAAAACCGATTATGAAATTTACCAATGGGCTTTTGAAAAATATTGGCAGCGCTGCAATCATGAATATTTAATTTACATGGGCGGTCATGCAGGGAAAGTGATGAAACCGGGCGTGGCTGATTTTGGCATTTTAAAACAAGCATTTTTTACGGATGCTTCCACGGACCCGGCCGATACGCTCGAGTTTCAATTCGCCAATAAAGTTTTTGGTCACATGAAACCGCTGTCCATGGTCATGGGCTGGCATTCTTACGGAAAGGATCTGGAAGCGCAACATGTGTCCCTGGCTTCGCAATATGCCCTGCGCGTGGAAGGTTTGCACACGTTACCCAACATGAGTTTCAATAGCCAGATTCCTACAACGCCGGGGTATCGATTTAAAAATAACCACAACGTGAAGCCCGGCAAAACCTACAAACCGGAAAATAAAGTTTATATTTCTTTCATTCAAACTGACTGCCTGGGATTGGGTGCATGGACAGAACCGGGTCGCGGCGACATTCCTTATGCCTGGGAAGTGACCATGAATTGGGTCTGGCTGGCGCCGGCAATGATGCAGTTTTTTTACGATGAAGCAACTCCCAATGACTACTTTCTCGGTTCTTTGGGAGGCCCCGGCTACATGTATCCGCGTTCCATTCCCAAAAAATATTTGCCGCTGGTGGTGAAAAAAGCATACGAGCTCATGAATACGCTTGATTTGAATGTTTTTGAAATCATGGAACATTCCAATTACTGGCAGTCGGGCGGTGTGGACGATGATGTACCCGAAGAAATCATTGACGCCTATTACAAGGGAATGCCTGACGCCATTGGGTTTGTCAGCGGCTATCGGCCGGGACACACGTTTACAGTGAAGGGCGGACGCCCCTTCATCTCTTTTGATTATTATTTGTCAGAAAAAAGAGATGAGGATGAAGCAGCTTCCGATTTGATCGAGTTGGCAAATATGAATAAAAAAAGGCCCTATTTTTTGCTGATTCATGTGCGCGAATTTGGGCATATCGAGCGAGTAAAGCGTATTTTGGCAAAATTGGGAGATGAATTTGAGTTGGTCCCGCTGGATGTGTTCTTGAAAATGGCGGGAGAGAATTTTACTTTTAAAATTCGGTATGGACAGGAATGAGGGATGCTTTCTTAAAATAGAACGCGGATCAGACGGATTGTCGCGGATTAATAAAATAGTTATTTTGACCATTTTTAAATTGATTGAACTCTCTGGAAGATTTCATTTGTACGTAGATGGATTTAATTTTTTTTAACTCATAAAACAGTAGCAATGGATGCAAGTTAGAGCTTTACTGGAAGAAACTTTGAGCCTTTGAGTCTTGGAGGAAAATAAAATTTAGGTGTCCGTACTAAAAAAGGAAGACATGGAAATTAAGCCAATTCGAGAAAAATGGTCAGGCACTTTGACCGACAGGGAACGTTTTCGCCGGCAGATGCATTTTGAGGATTTCGATCGCTGTTTTAATATGGAATTCGGCTATTGGGATGAGAATTTTTCCCAATGGAAGATTTTTACCCAAAACGAAATTCAAAATAACGAACAAGCGGACATCTTCTTCAATTTCGACGAGATTCATGTGTTTCATGGCAAGTGGTGGATGAACCCGCCGTTCAAGGGGGAAGTCGTCGAAGAAACTGATACCACGAAAATTGTGATCAATGCGGATGGTGTTTACGAAGAAATTCCTAAAGACGGGCATGAGGTGTTACCTCGTTTTCTCAAATCTATTGTGACGAAACCCGAGGACTGGCAGCGGCTGAAAGCGGAGCGGTTTCGTCTCGACGATCCGGGGCGGAAACTGCCAGTGGAAAAATTGAAAGAAAAATATCCTGACAATCGGACTTATCCGTTGGGGATACACACCGGTTCCATGATCGGCAAGATTCGCGATTTGCTCACATTTGAGGGTCTGGCTTATGCCATGTACGATTACCCTGACATGGTGGAGGACATGGTTGAAACCTGCTGTTTGCTTGCGGAAAATATTCTGGATCAATTGCTGCCGCATTTTCAGTTTGATTTTGCTGCCGGTTGGGAAGACATCGCTTTCAAAAACGGGCCTATTGTTTCGGTTAAATTTTTTGAAAATGTCGTTGTTCCGCGCTACAAACGGATCGGCAAAAAATTGAGAGAGGCCGGAATTGATATTTGGTACATCGACTGCGACGGCGATGTGAGATCGCTGGTGCCCGGATTCCTCGAAGCGGGAGTAAATTGCATGTTTCCCTACGAAGTCAACGGTTCCGGTCATCCGGGTGAGTTGCTGGAAAAATACGGCAAAGATTTGCTCATCATGGGAGGTTTTGACAAGATGGTTCTGCGAGAAGGGAAAAGTGCGATACGTGAATACATGGAAACGCTGATTCCTCTGGTGGAGCGAGGAGGCTTCATCCCGTTTCTTGATCACCGCTGCCCGCCGGATGTAAAAGAAGGAAATTATTTGTATTATCTGGATTTGAAAGAAGAAATTTTTGGATTAAATTGAGGAAATTGAATATGACAAGTCGAGAACGAGTAAAAATGGCGCTCGAACACAAACAACCGGATCGCATTCCGGTGGATTTTGGCGCTACCGGCGTGACCGGCATGCACGTGACCTGCGTGGCGCAACTGCGGGAATATTACGGTCTGGAAAAGAGACCTGTTAAAGTGAATGAGCCGTATCAAATGCTGGGAGAAGTGGATGAAGAGCTGCAGGAGGCAATCGGCATCGATGTGGTCCCTTTGAACTCAAGAAAAAATATGTTCGGTTTTGCCAACGACAATTGGAAAGAATTTCGCCTGCCCTGGGGACAGGAAGTGCTGGTGCCCGGCGATTTTAATGTGACTAAAGATAGTAACGGCGATTTGCTGATCTATCCCGAAGGCGACACTTCAGCCCCTCCGAGCGGGAGAATGCCGGTTGGTGGTTACTTTTTCGACACCATTGTTCGACAGCAGCCCATAGATGATGACAAATTAAATCCAGAAGATAATCTGGAAGAGTTCGGTCCCATTGCTGACGATGATCTTGAATATTACAAATCTCAATTGCCGGATCTAGCAAAGACAAATCGTGCTGTTATCGGAGGTATTGGCGGAACAGGTCTGGGAGATATTGCCTTTGTCCCGGCGCCATTTTTAAAGTATCCGCGCGGTATCCGCGACGTTGAGGAATGGTATATTTCGACCGTGATGCGTAGGGATTACATTCACAAAATTTTCGAGAAGCAAGTGGAATATGCGCTGGGGAATCTGAAAAAATTTTATCAAGCCGTGGGCGATGAATTGGATGTGTGTTTTATTTGCGGCACAGATTTCGGGACGCAAGATTCCAGCTTTTGTTCAGTGGTAACTTTTCGCGAATTGTGGGCGCCGTATTACAAACAAATGAACGATTGGATTCACAAAAATACGCCGTGGAAAACATTCAAACATTCCTGCGGTTCGGTGAAAAAATTCATTCCGGAGTTCATCGAGTGCGGATTTGACATTCTCAATCCGGTGCAGTGTTCGGCGAAAGACATGGACCCGCAAGATTTGAAAGATTCTTTTAGCAAGGAGATCGTTTTCTGGGGAGGCGGCGTTGATACGCAAAAAACTTTGCCATTTGGCACGCCGGAAGAAGTCCGCCGCGAAGTGCTGGAACGATGCGAGATTTTTGGCAAAGATGGCGGATTTGTTTTTAACACGATTCACAACATTCAGGCGCGGACGCCGCTGGAAAATATTGTGGCAATGATTGATGCGTTGAAAGAGTTTAATGGAGTGAAATAGTTGAAAAAAACTCGAGCTGTTTCAAAAGTAAAAAAATGCCTGATGAGACAAAGGCAGCTATCGACAATCTGGCAAAAGAGATTGTCACCTGTCGCCGCGAGGGGAAACCGGTGATTCTTTTCACTGGCGCGCATTTGATTAAAAATGGTCTTGGTCCGCTCATTATCGATTTGATCGAGAAAAATATTTTTACGCTTGTTGCCGGAAATGCTGCCACCAGTATCCACGATTTCGAATTGGCGCTTCAGGGAGAAACCAGTGAATACGTTCCCGATGCCCTGGGCAAGGGGATGTTTGGGATGGCTCACGAATTTGCTTACATGAACACGGCGCTGAAAATGGGAAATGCCAGAAAATGGGGCTACGGAGAATCGCTGGGTCGGATTATTGTGGATCTCGAATTTCGCAAAATGGTCTTCGCCGAAGCGGCTAGCGAGGATTCATGGCAGGAGTTTCTGCATCCTGAAGTGAGTGTGCTGGCAGCATGTTTCCGACATAAAATTCCTTTCACAGTGCATGTCGGCATCGGCGTTGACGTGATTGATCAGCATCCTTCATTCGACGGCGAGGCAAAAGGAGGATGCTCGGGCAGGGATTTTTTGATTTTTGTTCATGAAATTACAAAATTTGTCAAAGGCGGAGTGTTTTTGAATATTGGCAGCGCCATTCAGGGACCGGAAGTCTTGCTGAAATCCGTCTCCATGGCGGCGAATTCCGGGTTTGCTCCGAGCGGAATCATTTGCGCTGATTTTGATTTACGGGAATTCCGTCCAGAAGAGATGGCCGATGAGCAAAAAATGGGTTACTACTTTCGTGACCAAAAGAGTGTGGTGACGCGCATTCCCGCTGCTTTTGGCGGACAGGGAATTTATGTGCAGGGCAATCAGCTCTCGACAATTGTTTATTTTTACCAGAAAATTATGGATGAAATTGAAAGAGTGAAATCGTAACATGATTAAAAAAAGGATGGTCGAGATTTTTGATAAGATGGAGGGGTTGAAAATTGCTGTATGCGGTGATTTTTGCCTCGATATTTATTGGGAACTTGATCCGGCCGGTTCAGAAATATCTGTGGAGACGGGGCTCG